>CBFICO010000028.1:0-22204 GCA_965661115.1 Salibacteraceae bacterium | reverse complement strand
TTCACGTTAATGGCGGCTATTGCATCAAAATCGAATAACAACCCTGCTTTAATGGCCATTTTAAGCTTCCCTGTAATTCTCCCTTTTCTAATCACCTTAATAGCACTTTCCTTAAACTTTGCTCAAGGTGTTTCCAATGAAAATAACTTTAGATATTTTATGTCTTTGGGGGGCATTATAGTAATTGGTATCACAATGGCTTACCTTTTATTTCCATACCTTTGGCGCGACTAATTTCAGGGTGAAATTATGGGTATTCAGTGGTGGAAAATAGCGGGAATTTTATTAGTAGCTTACAGCATTGTTGGTGGTTTTATGATTCCTGTTCCTGTAATGCCAATTCTTAACGAAACTATCAGAAATACCTACTTCCATATTCCCATGTGGTTTGCTATGATGGCCTTGTTGAGTTACTCAATGTATAGCTCAATAAGATACTTATCTGGCTTTGATTTAAACTTTGACATTCAAGCAAATCAGAGTGTTCAAGTTTCTTTGTTTCTTGGAGCTTTGGGACTGCTGACTGGAATGCTTTGGGCGCAATTTACTTGGGGAAGCTTTTGGACTAATGATGTAAAACTAAATGGCACCGCCATATCTCTGTTAATCTACTTGGCATACATTATTTTAAGAGGATCAATAGAAGACGAGACACGGAAGGCTAAAGTGGCTGCAGTATTTAACATTTTTGCTTGGGTAATGATGATTGTTTTTATCATGGTTTTACCAAGAATGACCGATAGCCTTCACCCTGGAAATGGAGGAAACCCAGCATTTGGAAGTTACGACATGGACAACACCATGAGAATGGTATTTTATCCAGCAGTAATTGGCTGGATAATTATGGGTGCATGGATAATGCAGATTAAAATCAGAATTAATAAACTCGAGAATAAAAGAGATTATGCTTAAAAGAGTATTGAGCTCAATTGTGTTTTTGGTTGCGTTTGTACAAGCGTCATTTGCTCAAGGAGTACAAATGGCCGAAGGTATGCGCTCCGACGGAAAAATATATGTAGTTGTTGGTGTATTGCTAATCATTTTTATTGGTTTAGTTGTCTATTTAATTAGCATTGACAAGAAGCTTAAAAAGCTAGAGGAAAATAGCTAAACATGAAAAAAACACACATTTTAGGCATTATCATTATCGCGGTAGCCATTGGTGTAATTTTTGGATCAATCAGCGATTCTAGCACCTACTCTAATTTTACAGAGGCATCAAAAAATGAGCAAGCTGAGTTTCATATAGTTGGATACCTCAATAAGGAAAAGCCACAGGTGTACGAGCCCGAAAAAAACCCTGATCTTTTTCAGTTTTACATGTACGATAAAGATAGTGTAGAACGCAAAGTGGTATTGCACAAATCAAAACCACAAGACTTTGACAAATCTGAACAGATTGTAATAATTGGATCAGCAAAAGACAAAGAGTTTCATGCAAACCAAATCCTCATGAAATGCCCTTCGAAATACAACAACGGTTCTCCGGAGTTCAAAACACCTGAACAAATGGAGGAAGAACGCACACAAAATTCATGACGTATAACGGTGAACACCTCTTTGCAGGTCAACTTGGTAATTTTTTCGTAATCCTTAGTTTTTGCATGGCATTGCTCGCCATGATTAGCTATTTCTACGCTTCAAAAACTGAAGATAAAAGCTGGAAACAACTTGCTAATTTCTCCTTTATAGGCCATACTGTTGGTGTAATCGGAATTGTTGCAACATTGTTTTGCATGTTGCTAAATCAATACTTTGAGTACCATTATGTATGGCAGCATTCGAGTAAAACATTACCACTTCGATATATTTTCTCGTGTTTTTGGGAAGGACAAGAAGGTAGTTTTTTACTCTGGTCTTTTTGGCATACCGTTTTGGGTTTAATCTTAATCTGGAAAAACAGCAAACTTACCGCAAGCGTAATGGCTATTCTTTCTTCAGTGCAGGTTTTTCTTTCCAGCATGATTCTAGGAGTTTATATCCTCGAATATAAAATTGGCTCAAACCCGTTTACGGTGCTTTTGCGCGAACACCCCGATTTTGTTAACTTACCGCTATTTAAAAACCCGGATTATTTGTTGCACTTAGATGGTCGAGGTCTAAATCCGTTGCTACAAAATTACTGGATGACCATACACCCTCCTACCTTATTCTTAGGTTTTGCTTCTACTGTTGTGCCATTTGCATTTGCACTTGCGGGTCTTTGGAAAAAACAATACAACGAGTGGATAAAACCTGCCCTGCCTTGGACACTATTTAGTGTTATGATTTTAGGTACGGGAATTTTAATGGGTGGTGCTTGGGCATATGAAGCGCTGAGCTTTGGAGGTTTTTGGGCATGGGATCCAGTAGAAAATGCCTCGCTAGTTCCTTGGTTAACCTTAGTTGGTGGAATGCACTTAATGGTAGTTCAGAAAAATAAAGGGGGAGTTTCGTTCTCGATGTTCATGCTTGTTCTTATCTCCTTTATTCTAATCTTATATTCTACCTTCCTTACCCGAAGTGGAATTTTAGGTGAATCATCAGTTCATGCCTTTACCGATTTAGGAATGTCTGGTCAGCTGCTATTGTATTTATTGTTTTATGTATTTATCTCAATAGTTGCGCTAGTTATAAACTATAAATCACTTCCAAAATTGGAGAAAGAAGAGGATTTGTGGACCAGAGAGTTTTGGATGTTTGCCGGAGCCTTAGTGTTATTTATTTCATCCTTCCAAATCTTAATAAGCACATCAATCCCAGTAATCAATAAAATTTTCGGAAGCAGTTTTGCCCCTCCTTCAGATGTAATTGATCATTACAACAGTTGGCAGATTCCATTTGCCATTCTGGTTTTATTGTTCATGAGTTTCAGCCAATTTCTGAAATACCGAAAAGGTGGTTTTCAACCCTTCTTTAAAGCAATATTTAAATCGCTCATTGTTTCGCTTGTATTGAGTATGGTTATTGGAATTTTGCTACAAATGACCAATCCTTTTGAGTTGTTCTTACTTTTTGCAGGACTTTATGCTGTTCTTGGAAATGGTGATTATTGGTTATCTATCTTAAAAGGGAAAACCAAGCATGCAGGCGCATCAGTTGCGCATATTGGTTTTGGAATTATGATGGTAGGCGCGCTCATTTCAATGAGTCAACAAAAAAACATAAGCGTAAATACCTCCAGTTTAGATGTTGAAAAGCTAGGTGAAGATTTTAAAAATCAAGAAAACATATTACTCCTAGAAAACGACACCCTGCCTATGGGAGAGTTTTATGTCAGCTACAGGGGCAAGGAAGAAGAAGGTGTAAATGTTTATTTCTTGGTGGAGTACATGAAACGACTACCAACTGGCGAATTTGAAAGTGCATTTACTTTAAAGCCAAGAGTGCAGCTAAACCCCAGAATGGGAAATGTTGCTGAACCCGATACACGCCATTTTTTATCAAAAGATATTTATACCCACGTTACTTGGGCTGTACTAGAGGAGGAAGATAATGCAGAAGAATACGGCGAGCCAGCAGTAAAAAACTTAAAAGTTGGCGACACGCTTTTCATGAAACAAAGCATTGTAACGCTAGACAGTGTGCGGAGAGTTCTTCCTATAGATATTGAAAAAGTAGAACTTGACCAAAGTGATATTGTGGTGGAAGCTAAACTTACTGCGTGGGATATTAATACCGAAAAACACACATTGAGGCCGCTGTTTATAGTAAAAGACACAACAGATATTTATGGCTTACCAGATGGTGTTGAAGATATTGGCTTACGCGTCTCGTTTAATAACATCAATCCAAAAGATGGATCCATTGAACTCACCTTTAGAGAAAAGAATTTTAAACGCGATTTTATTGTAATGCAAGCCATCATGTTCCCGTACATAAACTTGTTATGGTTAGGAATAATCATTATGATTATCGGAACGTTGATGGCAATGTATTCCAGAATTAAATTTGGAAAAGCATGAATAAACAGCCAACAATAGTAATTGTTGGTACAGGAAATCTTGCCTGGCACTTATGCAACGCTTTTAAAGCAAGTAAGCTAAACCTAATTGGAATAGCTTCAAGAAACCTTCAAGAATCTGAGAAATTTGCCACCGAATTTGAACTAAAAAGCTATCCAATTGATAATATTCCAAATTCGGATATTGTAATTATTGCAGTTAAAGACACTACCATTCACGAAGTTTCTAGCGCCCTAAAAATCAACTGTAATACAATTATTGCCCATACCTCTGGAGCAGCTAGTATGGAGCAGATAGACGATAAGTTTGAAAATAAAGGCGTTTTTTATCCTTTCCAAACTTTTACCAAAAAACGAGAATTAGCTTATCAAAACATTCCAATTTTCACAGAATCATCCAATTCGGAAACAAAAAAAATATTAGGTTATTTGGCCAATGCTTTTTCGGGAAAAACCAACGAATTAAACAGTGAAAAAAGAAAGTCACTCCATTTGGCAGGCGTGCTATCAAACAACTTTACCAATGTTTTAATTCTTGAAGCAATTAAACAACTGGAGGAACAAAAAATTCCAAGAGCGGTACTTTGGCCATTGCTATCCGAAACGATACAAAAGGCAATTGACATAAATCCTGAAAATGCTCAAACGGGCCCTGCAATTCGCAACGACGAGCAGATAATTAATCAACATTTAGTTCAACTTAAGAATAAGCCTAAACTGCAAACCATTTACCAAGAACTTACAGATTTAATTCAGAAAGATTTTCTTAACACAAAAAGCTAGTCTATTACTTTATTTTCGTACACGATGAAAACGAGTCACATTGAAATTCTTCCAAAAATTAAAGCCCTGTTCTTTGATGTTGACGGTGTTTTAACCGACGGTTCGGTGCATATGATGCCAGACGGATCAATGGTTAGAAGCATGCACTCTAAAGATGGATACGCTTTGCATTTGGCTGCAAAAATGGGTGTTCCAATTACCATTATAACTGGTGGAAACTCAAAAGAAGTAAAAGACCGTTTATTGAATTTAGGCGTAACCGAAGTCTATTTGCGATGCGCTAATAAAATAGAAGTTTTTGAAGAACACTTGTTGGGTTATGATATTAAGCCAGAAGAGTGCCTTTACATGGGTGACGATATTCCAGACTACGAAGTAATGACCAACGTAGGTTTAGCATGTTGTCCGAATGACGCTGCTCCAGAGATTAAATCTATTTCGCATTACATATCCACCATAGAAGGTGGTAAGGGATGCGTTAGAGATATTGTTGAACAGTACCTAAAGGTGCACGATAAATGGTTTAAACCAGAATATCTAAACACTCCAAAGGCAGCTAAATTCATGTGGTGATGCATCCAATTATTGCCTTTTTAAAAGCTATAAGAAGCGTTAATCTATTTATTGTAGCTCTACTTATGTATAGTTTACGTTGGCTAGTGCTAAAACCTTTGCTGGCCATGCACGAGTTGAGGCTGCAACTAACCGAGCTCGACTTCTTTTTACTGGTACTTTCTATTGTATTGGCTGTAGCCGCAGGAAACATAATCAACGATTATTTTGATTTAAAAATTGATCGATTTAATAAACCAAATAAAATTTTAATTGGCAGGTACGTAAAACGTCGCGTAGCCATGGTTACCCACGTTTTTATGAATGGCATTGCCTTGGTTTTGGCCGTTTATGTTGGATACAAATCGGGGATAATTGAGTTAGCTCTTATTCATGTAATTTGCATTGCCTCACTATGGTTTTACAGTACAGATTTTAAACGAAAATTTTTGGTCGGCAACCTCATCATTGCCTTTTGCACTGGCTTAGTTCCTTTTTCTGTTGCTTTGTTCGAAATCCCACCCCTCATTGAAGCTAACCAAGAATTTTTGGCGGAACACCCTCAGTCCTACCCCTACTTCAAACAAATGACCATGTCGGTTTTATATTGGTGTTTGGGTTTTGGTGTGTTTGCATTCTTAATGACTTTGGTTAGAGAAATTACTAAAGATGTGGTAGATATGGATGGCGATGCTGCATACGGTTGCAAAACAATTCCTGTTGAGTTAGGCATCAAAAAAACGGGCATAATAATAGCCCTTTTATACCTATTGATATTAGTAGGAGTATTTGCAATCCAGCAAATGTGGCTTAATGATAAATACAGCCTAACCTATTGGTTGTTCGTGTTTACACCGCTTGTATTGTGGATGATTGTTTTGGCATTAAAAGGCAATCATAAATCTCACTTTAAACTTCCTTCAACCATTAATAAGGTTGCTTCGGTAATCGGAATTTTATATACGTTCATAGTGTTTCTAATTCTCACCGGAAGAGTATAATGAAATTCAAGTTAATTCTTGCGAGTAACTCTCCCCGGCGAAAAGAATTGCTTTCTGAATTGGGCTTGGAGTTTTCTGTAAAAACCAAACCCGTCGAAGAGAGTTTTCCTAATGGTTTAACTCCAGCAGAAGTCGCTGAGTTTTTAGCAAAAAAGAAATCGGATGCTTACGCCGAAGACATAGATCAAGAAACTTTAATCATTACCGCAGATACCTTAGTTAGTCTCAGTGAACAAATTTTAAACAAACCCTACTCTAGCCTTGAAGCAAAAAAAATGCTACAAGCACTCTCTGAAAATACCCATGAGGTAATTACTGGTGTGGCTTTGCTTACAACGCATAACCAACGCGTTTTTTCTGTTACCTCCAAAGTAACTTTTGAAAAACTTACCGATTCGGAAATTGATGAATATGTTGCTTCTGGGTCTCCCCTGGATAAAGCTGGAGCATATGGTATTCAAGATTGGATTGGTAAAATTGCCGTTTCAAAAATTGAAGGAAGCTACGAGAATATTGTAGGGTTGCCAACACAGCGTTTATATCAAGAATTACAGAACTTTAAATAGCGGCATCATTTTTGGTTTGCCATTGGCTCATCATAAAAACTCAAAAATGAAAACGCTTTTCTCTGTGCTGTGCACTATACTTATCACTTCTTCTTTTGCGAACGAAATCTCTGTAGAATCTAAAATTAAACACGTAACTGTTTTTCAACGAGCCGCACAAATTCAGCGTTCAGCGCAGGTAAAAGTACCCAAGGGAAAACATCAAATTGTTTTAACCAATCTTTCCACCCGGGTTAATCAAAACTCTATTCAAATTACAGGAGACAAAGACATCACTATTTTATCGGTAAGCTTTCAGCAGAATTACTTAAAAAACAATGAGGAAAATGAAAAGACTAAAAGGATTCAAGACAGCCTAAATCTAATGTCAGAAAAATTAATTGACATCAAAAACAATCAATGGCTGTTGAGAGAGGAAAAAGATTTGCTGCTCAAGAATAAGGCACTTTCTCAAACAGGCTCTAACAACAATACCGAAGAAATTATAAAACGAGCTAACTTTTACAGATTAAGACTTAGAGAAATTGTAACGGAAGAAACCAAAGAAAACAAAAAACACAACGAATGCCAGGCAATAATCAATAAGCTAAACGCTCAATTAAGACAAAACAGAACGGTTAAAGGAAAATCGGTTGGTGAGATTGTTATTGAGGTAGAATCTAAATTAACCCAAACCACTTCTATGCAAGTATCTTACAATGTAAGTGGAGCAGGATGGTATCCAGTTTACAACCTAAAAAGCAAGAGTATAACTTCTCCCCTTCAACTTGAATATAACGCTAAGGTTTATCAGCTTTCAGGAGTTGCATGGAAAAATATAAACCTTTCATTATCAACCGCAAACCCTCAACATAACATACAAAAACCAAATCTAACACCTTGGAGATTGGTATTTCAAAATAAAAACTATGGTGGTGCATATATTAAATCCAATAGAAGCACCCAATACAATATTCAAGCAGACGAAGTTGAAGATGCTACACTTTCTGAAGCTCCAAGTCCTTCTGCGAATTTCACCCCACCACCAGTAAACATTACCCAGCATCAAACGGCAGTTTCATTCGATTTAAAAACCAAGTACACTATTGAAAGCAACAACAAACATTACGGAGTAACTGTATCTAATTATGAGTTACCCGCTAGCTACACTTATTACGCTGCACCAAAACTTAGAAAAAAGGCATTTCTGTTGGCTAAAACCTCCGATTGGCAGCAGTATAATTTGATTCCTGGTAAAACTAATTTCTTTTTCGAAAACACTTTTGTTGGCAGCTCTATACTCAACTTAAGTGGAGCTCAAGATACGCTGGATATCTCTTTAGGAATAGATGATAACATTATCATTGAGAGAAAACGAGTAAAAGATTTCTGTAAAGCCTACGCAATTGGATCAGACAAAAAAGAAGAGATAGGTATTGAAATTACGGTAACCAACAACAAAAACACGTCGGTTGAATTATTGGTTGAAGACCAAATTCCTGTGAGCGGAAACAACAAAATATCAGTTGATTTGCTCAATGCTAAAAAAGCAGATCACGACCTAAACTCAGGAAAACTTACGTGGAAACTAAAATTAAAACCGGGTGAATCTAAAAAATTACGATTTGGTTACTCTATTAAATACCCAAAAGGAATGCAAATCAATTTGTAACCTATTCTTCCATTCGTACGTTGTGTAGAATTGTATCTTGGCTTTAGAAACAGCATACTTTTCTATGCTATTTAACCATGTAAAACTTGTTTTGCTGCCAACCTTGGTTGGGATTTTTGTCTTGCTTTGCATTTACATTTCATTTGAGGTGTACTCAATATGCTTCTAGTTGAAAAACACGCTGGAATCATTACCGAACAAAGGGAAGTAGAAAAGGACCTGATTGCATTTAGTAAAGACGTTACACATTTCCCTTCAATACCAATTGAACGATCCCAAGACTTATATAACGAACCTTTAATGTATGAGCTATACGAGGAAAAATACGTACAACAGATTCATGATTTTTTTCAATCTTTCCGGTCTTTTACACCACAGGGAAAAGTACTTTCTGCTGCCGAAAACATAAATGCATTAATCTCATTATCTCGTAGAGAACTGGCTTTAACTTCAGTTCACTTACGTGTGCGCTGGTTTCAAGTTTTTTTCTTGGGTTTGATAGCCTGTATTTTTGACGTTTGGAGTGCAGTATTGTTTGTTAAAGGTCAAAGTGGCAAACAGAAGCTTGCACGAGCAGAATCTGCTAAAGAAGAAGCATTAGCCTCTGCACGAGATGTTAACCTAGTTAGAAAGGAATTCTTAAATGTTATTTCCCATGAACTAAAAACATACTGAAATGCGCTAACAGGTTTAACCAATATTATTTCGAGTAAAAACACCGACGAAAATTTAGTAGAAGATATTGAAATGCTAAATCTTTCAAATGCTGGCCTTCAAGTATTGCTAGATAATACCATTGATTTAGGTAATATCGTAGCTGGGAAGATAAAACTCTCTGAAAAAACCATAGAACATAGAAAATACTTACAAGGAGTTATTCGATCATTTCTACCCACCGCCGAAGAAAATAACATTCAGCTGTCCGTTGAGATTGATTCTAAGTTACCTCCATTAATTAAAGCCGATCCATATCGCTTGAATCAGGGGTTTTTTAACTTGATTAAAAACTCAATTAAAAACCGTAGCAACGGTAGTATCAAATTAATAGCCGAACAAATTCACTCAAGTAAACAGACTATAACCATTAGATTTTCAATTGTAAATACAGGAAACGATTTCGACCAAAGTGAATTAATCGACCTGTATGAAAGCATCAATAACGCCGATGAGCGTATAGAGAAGTTATACGGTGGTACTAGTTTGGGCTTGTCAATTATAAAAGGATTGTTGAATGCAATGAATAGCGAGTTGCATTTAAATGCAAACTCAGCCTCTGGAAGTATTTTCCATTTTGAGATTAAGCTTATGGTAAGTGAAGAGGTTGCGATAAACAAACCCAAACCTAAACACGCCAAAAAAGCGGTTCTCATGGTTGATGATAACAAAATTAATCGGCTTATTCTAAATCAGTATTTAAGCGAGATGAATGTATTAATTGAGCAGGCCTCTTCGGGGCAAGAAGCAATTGACAAATGTTCTGAACAGCAATTTTCTGTAATACTGATGGATTTGCAAATTCTAAAGAAGTAATGGAAGAACTGTGCAGAGACATAAAGTTTACAGGCTACTTACCCAAACCTATTGATAAACAAAAGCTAGAAAAGCTCATTGAAAGTTTGGATTAGAATAATTTTTTCAGCGTTTTAGATAAAAAGAAACCCGAAATTAATCCGCTGCCTAACCACATTAGCATCGATTTCCACTCTGCAAAAACCGCATAACCCATTACAAAAAGCAATGAGTATGTAAATATCAATGCAAAAAACCATGATGAAAACAATCCTTTAAAGTAGCTTGAGCTATCGTTACGCATATACTCGCCCCACCAACCACCTGGTTTTACACGCTCATAAAAATCGAACAGCAATTTACTTGGCTCTGGTTTAGTTAAAAACGTAACGGATAACCAAATTAAAGTGGTGAAAGCAATTGTAGCCAAAAAGTTGTACGGATAATCCAGCTCTAAATGATTATTAAAAACATAATATCCTAAAATTGGAGCAAGGCTTGCCGCAATCTCCGACCAAGCATTTATGCGCCACCAAAACCAGCGGAGAATTAAAACCAGGCCTAACCCCGCCCCTGCTTGAATTAAAAACTTAGCCGCTGCGTCAATTGTGTTTATTTGAGAAGTAACCCAAATGGCAACCAGCATAATTCCCAAAGTAAAAAGGCGAGCTACCAATACAAGATGTTTATCTCTATCTTCCTCGTACTTAAACTTCTTTTTATAGAGTATAAATCGATTGTATAAATCATTGGTTAAGAAACTTGCGCCCCAATTTAATTGAGTAGAAATTGTACTCATATACGCACTTAAAAATGCAACTAACAACAAACCTTTTAGTCCTGCGGGTAGCACATCGCGCATAATGAGCACAAAGCCTTTACCGCTCTCGTCTTGCGGTAAGTCAGGATAAAGTACCAAAGCACATAATCCAACAATAATCCACGGCCATGGTCTCAAACAATAATGTGATACTTGAAAAAGCAGAGTGGCTAATACGGAACCTTGTTCATTTTTTGTACTCATCATTCGCTGGGCAACGTATCCACCTCCACCAGGCTCTGCCCCTGGGTACCAACTTGCCCACCATTGCACCAAAGCAAACGTTAAAAATGATGCTATGGAAATACTAAACGTGCCGTTCTCACCAGATGATTCACCCAGAACTGGAAAAAAGCTAAACCGCCATTCAGGTAGTTTTTCTTTTAAACCAGTCATTCCACCAATTTGTGGCTCATTTAACACAAAAACGGCCATGATTATGCAGCCCGTCATTGCAATAACAAACTGCACAGTATCGGTGATGGCAACGCCCTTTAAGCCTGATAAAGACGAATAAAAAACCACAATTATCATTGCGCCAACTAAATACCAGATAATTTCATTTTGGAAAAATGGTATGGAGGCATCAAATGGGGGAATTCCGAAAAACACTTCGAAAATTGTCATCATAGCATAGTTTACCCATCCAATAATTATCACGTTTAAAAACAGTCCCATATATACTGCTTTAAATCCCCTTAAAAAACGAGCAGGCTTGCCGCTGTAGCGCAGTTCAATAAACTCTAACTCTGTAAGAATGTTTGCCCTCCTCCAGAGTTTGGCAAAGAAAAAAGTGGTTAGCATACCCCCAATAAGCATGTTCCACCAAAGCCAGTTTCCGCTTATACCGTGTTGCGCAATAACCTCTGTTACCCACAACGGAGTATCGGCCGCAAAGGTGGTAGAAACCATAGAAATTCCCGCCACAAACCAAGGCATGTTGCGGCCTCCTAAAAAGAAATCTGACAAGCTTTTGCTCGCTTCATTCTTGTACTTAAATCCTATGTATAAAGAAATGAGTAAATAGCCAACAACTATTACCCAATCAACTGTATCTAGCATAATGAGCTAAAGTAGCTGCTAAATTTTCTAGTTTATTAAGTGATGATTTTTTTACTTAACAAGTGGTTCGTGAAATTCTAAAGTAATGACTAAGCCACTTTTTTGTTTACCAAGAATCCGGTGGTTGCGCCAATAAGTATTCCTAATAATCCACCAGCAACTATATCTGACGGATAATGTACTCCAAGGTATATTCTACTATATGATACGAGCGCAGCCCAAAGTAATAGGCTTACCGTAATTCTTCTGTTTTGAAACATAAAGGACAAAAACGTGGCAAGCCCGAAGGTATTTGCAGCGTGACTAGAAAGAAAGCCATATTTTCCTCCACAATGACCTTTTACCAAATGAACTAGTTCTTGTATCTCAAGGTTATGACAAGGTCGGTAACGTTCAAAAACCTCTTTAAACGCTTTTACTGATAATTGATCGGCTAAAGTTATAGTTACAATTACTCCAAGTACAATCCAACCGATTGATTTTAAACCAAACCGCCTATACAAAAAGAATAAAAGCAAAGCGTAAAATGGAATCCAGATAAACTCATCAGAAAACCAATACATTATAAAATCAAATGGTTTAGAGTGCAAACCATTTAAGGTTAGAAAAAGAGATTTATCAAGTTGTTCTAGTTGCTCAAGCATTACAGATTTTGTTTGACCTATTTAGTTTCAAACTTACTCCAAAGCATATCTTTTAGTTCGGTAAGTCCCGTTTGAGCCACAGCAGAAATAAACACCCAGTTTATGTCTTCCTGAATATCTTTAGCAATCTCTTCCTTTCATTCATCGTCAAGCATATCGCTTTTAGAAATAGCCAAAACGCGTTCTTTGTCTAACAGTTCTGGATTGTACTTTTTAAGCTCATTGAGCAAAATATTGTACTGTTCCATGATGTCATCAGCATCGGCAGGAACTAAAAAAAGTAACACCGAATTTCTTTCGATATGTCTCAAAAACCGAACACCAAGTCCTTTTCCTTCTGCTGCTCCTTCAATTATTCCTGGGATATCTGCCATCACAAAACTTTTATGATCGCGATATTTTACAATTCCAAGATTAGGCACCAGAGTAGTAAACTGATAATTGGCAATCTCTGGTTTTGCAGCTGATACAACCGATAATAAAGTTGATTTCCCTGCATTAGGGAACCCTACTAAACCAACATCGGCAAGTACTTTTAATTCCAATACTCGCCAAAACTCTACCCCTTCTTCTCCTTCTTGGGCATATCGAGGAGTTTGATTGGTGGCGGTTTTAAAATTCCAGTTGCCCAAACCACCTCTTCCACCTTTGGCCAAAATATATTCTTGATTGTGATCGGTAATTTCTGCAAGTTGCTCTTCTGTGTCGGGGTCTTTAACTATCGTTCCGAGTGGTACATCTAAATAAACGTCCTCACCCTGTTTTCCAGTGGCGCGTTGTTTTAACCCATTCGCACCGTCGGTAGCTTTTACGTGTTTACGGTATTTGAGCGGAAGTAGCGTCCACATTTGTTCATTACCTCGCACTATTACGTGACCTCCTCTTCCACCGTCTCCGCCATCTGGACCACCTTTTGGAACAAATTTCTCTCTCCGCAAATGTGCTGAGCCACTACCTCCGTTTCCAGAGCGGGCACAAACCTTTACATAGTCAACAAAGTTTGACGAAACGATTTTTCGGTTAAAGGACATCCTTTTTATCTAGCGTCAATAGCTGCTTTTAATCGGTCAAAAATTTCTTCAATGCTTCCAACACCGTTAATTTCAACCAATTTGTTTTGTTTTTTGTAAAACTCTGCAACGGGAGCTGTGCTTTTATTGTAATTGGCAATTCTGGTTTCAATAACCGCAGGATCGGCATCATCAGCTCTTCCCGATACTTTTGCTCTTTCTAATAAGCGCTGCTTTAACTCATCTTCTGGCACAACCAATGAAAGCATTAGGGTTACACTGGTACCTTTTCCTTCCAAAAAGGAGTCTAACGCCACAGCCTGATCAGTAGTTCTAGGAAAACCATCGTATATCACTCCATTAATATCGGAGTGTTTCTGAACTTCAGACTCAAGAATTTTTATAGTCACTTCATCTGGAACTAGGTTTCCTTTATCTGAATACGATTTAGCCAGTTTGGCCAACTCAGAACTTGGGTCTAACCCTCTAAAAACGTCTCCAGTTGAAATATGCACCAACTCGTAGTGCTTTTTTAATAAATCTGATTGTGTTCCTTTTCCTGCGCCTGGAGGGCCAAATAATACTAGGTTCACCATCTTTTTATGCTTTTAATTTATAAATACTGGCTAGGTTTCTTCCTAGGCCATCATAATCTAATCCGTATCCCAATACAAACTCATTGGGTATTTCTTTACCGATGTAATCAATCGGTAAATTCTTTTTGTATGCAGATGGTTTATACAATAGGGTGGCAATTTTTAACGATGCTAAATTTTTACCCTCAAAAATTTCATGGAGCTTTTCAAGTGTATTTCCAGTGTCAACAATATCCTCAACTAAAACTACATGGGTTTCGCTTACATCTTGTTGCAAACCAATAAGTTCTTGTACTTTTCCAGTTGAACTTGTACCCTCGTATGAAGTTAACTTCACAAAAGAAATCTCACAATCGAGCTTTATTTTTTTGAGCAAATCAGAGCAAAACATGAACGAGCCATTTAGTACCGCTACAAAATTTATTTTCTGATTCTTATAATCTTGGTTCAATTGGTCAGCAACGTTTGAAACAGCCTGCTCTATAGTTTCTTCAGTCAAATATGGTTCGAAAACCCTGCCATGTACTATTACTTCCTGCATCGGCGCAAAAGTAAACAAATGAACTTCTTTGGTTTCGTTTTAAATAAGCAGAATCGTCCAATTATACAGCACTTATTCTAAATTTGAAGACCAATGATACTTCAAATAAAGCGCAGTCTTCTTGTAGTGGTAGGCCTCATAATGAGTCTAACTATCTTCTCTCAATCTAATTCTAGCGTAAGCTACGCTGATTACAGTTCTGCTGAAGGGGCTGAAAAAATGGAGTTAGGCATAAAACTCATTGAGCAAATTCATCAATCGGATATGGAACAAGCCATTGAAATTGCAAAAGAGCTTTACACCCTATCAAAGCATATAGAAGAAGAGGAAGCCATTGTAAAAGGAAATGTAGCAATTGGTAAGCTTTACGCCACGAACAACGAACCCGAGTTGGGGCTTTTTAGATTCTTTCGGTCTTGATTTTCCAGACGACTTATCTAAGCCAAAAACAAAAGTCATTATGCTTTCTTCAAGTATCGACGAAGAAGACTCAAAACGCGCATTGCAGAACCCAGTAGTTCGCCAATATTTAGTAAAACCATTAAATGCAATGAAAATTCAACAGTTTTTAGAATACTCTGTAGCTAGTTAAACCATGCGTGTGTAGTTTTACGGTTCAAATTTTTGAACTATGCTAAAAACTACAAAAGCACTTCTTTTTTTCGTTCTTTTTCAAGTAACTGTATTTGCACAAAAGGACTTTACACTCTCAGATGCCGTAATTGGCTCTTACACCACTTTTAGACCGGAAACCAAAAGCCAATTAAGTTGGGTACCCAACTCTAATTCTATTTCTTGGGTAGAATCGGATAGCTCTGGAAGCAAATTGTTAGTTCAAGAAATAGGCAACAAAGAACCAGAAGAAGTTTGCACGCTTAAGGAGTTGAAAGCCATGGAGCTTTTAAAAGACCTTAAACGTTTTCCTAGAATAACTTGGATTAACTCTTCTACCATTCGCATTAAAGTAAATCAGACCAGCTACTTGTTTAGCCCAAAAACTAAAGAATTAAAAGCGCTACAGGAACTCCCTACTGAAGCAGCTAATATTGATTATTCCCCTAACAATAATCTAATTGCATATACTTACGATAACGGATTAGTTGTAAACGAAACTCCAGTTGCTATGCAAGATGGGCCAGACATTATCAATGGACAATCAGTGCACCGATATGAGTTTGGTATTTCAAAAGGGACCTTTTGGTCAACCAAAGGTAATTTACTTGCCTTTTACAGAAAAGACGAATCTATGGTATCCGATTATCCATTGGCCAATTACACCACAAAGCCGGCTAGTAGCAATATAATAAAATATCCTATGGCAGGTATGGCAAGCCACCAAGTTACTATCGGTGTATGGAATTCGAACACTAAAAAAACAGTATTTCTTAAAACCGGAGAACCAAAGGATCAATACCTAACCAACATTGCTTGGTCTCCAAATGATAAGTCAATTTACGTGGCAATTTTGAATCGTGATCAGAACGAAATGAAACTAGTGGAGTATGACCCTCTTAGCGGAGAGAAAGTACGGACCTTGTTTACTGAAAAACACGACAAATATGTGCAACCCTTGCATCCAATGGAGTTTATTGGAAATAGTGGAGACAACTTTATTTGGCAAAGCGAACGAGACGGATACAACAACCTTTATTTATACAACAAAAAAGGAAAAGTAATAAAGCAACTTACAACCCACAAAGCGCCTATAACAGAAGTTTTGGGAGTACATGGTGAGCAATATATAACCTACATACTTGCAGATAATAATGGGTTAGACAGAACTATTTACAGGTTAAACTTAGCTACAGGAAAAGCTGAAAAAGTATCGAAGGAAAGTGGCGTTCATAATGCTAAAGCAAATTCAAGTGGAGAATATTTTATCGATTACTACACAAGCCTAAGCACCCGACTGGATATTAATGTTATTGATGCATCTGGCAAAAAAGCACTTAAATTAATTTCGAATGCAAACCCTTACAAAAAACATAAAGTAAGACTGCCTGAAATAGGAACTATTGAAACCAATGATGGTGTAAAACTAAACACCAGAATTTTTAAACCTTATGATTTTGATCCATCAAAAAAGTACAAAGCCTTGCTGTATGTATATAATGGCCCAGGTGTGCAATTGATTACAAACAGCTGGATGGCTGGCGGATCCCCTTGGATGGCATACCAAGCCAACAAAGGATACATTGTTTACACGGTTGATGGTCGTGGTTCTGAAAACAGAGGGCGTGATTTTGAACAGAAAATATTCCGAAATTTAGGGGAATTTGAAGTGGTAGATCAGCTTGCCGCCACCGAGCAAATAATGAATTTAGATTACGTTGATCGTAAAAAAATGGCAGTACACGGATGGAGTTACGGCGGGTTTATGACTACTTCTCTGATGTTAAAAGCACCGGGAATTTTTCAAGTTGGAGTGGCTGGCGGTCCCGTAATTGATTGGAAATATTATGAGATTATGTACACGGAGCGTTATATGGATTTGCCAGAGCAAAACACTGCTGGTTATGCAAAAGCCTCTCTTTTAAACAAAGTAGATAACCTTAAAGGCGACTTGCTTATTATTCACGGAGCAGATGATGATGTAGTTGTACCTCAGCATAGTATTGACTTGCTAAAGCAGTCAGTTGATAAAGGAGTTCAGATAGACTTTTTTATGTACCCAGGACATAAGCACAATGTTCGAGGGAAAGATAGAGTTCACTTGCTGGAAAAGGTGCTCAATTACATTGATGAGAAACTAGAGTAGTATGCACCAAAGAAAATGTTCAAATTGTGGTCATTGGAACGATGCGGTAGATTATTGTATTGAGTGCAATCACCTCATTTCACTTACCAAACAAATTGAAGTTGAACAAGAGGCAAAAGCAGAAGCTAAAGCCAACGAGACACCTGACAAATTTGACATTTTTCTAAATGCATTTGAAAACTCTCACTTTTTACTTATCCGATTAGTGTACAAGCTACTCTACTCTATTTGGCTAGGATTTATTGCAATTCTTTCCTTGTTTTTATACGCTTTAGCATGGGGTCCAGGGTAGATAAGATAAAAATTCATCGTGAGTTAAGTGTTCTGCTTTTGGTTTACTTCCTCATTCAATTAGGCAGAAAGTTTGATGTGTATTTATCCGATATTTTGAACAGCTACCTTACTGATTTAATGTGTATGCCAATTTTATTATCCCTAACACTATTGGTAATTCGTTTTATTAAAAATGATAGCCTAATTTTTTTGGACAAATACAAAATCTTGTTTGCAGTTGTGTATGTAAGTTTTGTATTTGAGTTTTGGCTCCCTTCAAAAAGTGCCATTTATACTGGCGATGTATTTGATGTGTTCTGTTACGGCTTTGGAGCTCTTATTTTCTATTCAATTCAACACCGATGGTTTCCGATAATAAAGCAAGAACAAACGAGCAAATAATTCACAAATTCTAAACGGCATTCTCCGAACACAATGCCGATAAAATGGCAGAGTGTTATGCCGAAAATGTACATTTTTTAGACCCCGCGTTTGGAAACTTACATAGTGAAAAGGTAATAGAAATGTGGACCTTGCTCATCAAAAAATCTAAAGGAAACCTTACCATAAAACACCGTAATGTTTAGGCAGATGACGAGTATGGAGGATGTAATTGGCAGGCCGAGTATTACTTTGTCAAAAGAAAAATTACCTATAAAATTGAAGCCAGATTTCGATTTAAAGACGGTAAAATAACAGAACACTCCGATCATTTTAATCTATACAAATGGAGTCAGCAAGCCTTTGGTTTGACGGGCTTTCTTATTGGTTGGACTCCGTTTTTTAAAACCAAAATTCGATCTGCCTCAAGAAAAATGCTTGGGTTATAAAACCTCTAATCTATAACCAATCGAATGGTTTCTAGATTACCTCCAGCACCTTTTAACTGCAACAAGTACACACCTGAATTTAAAGAAGATACATCAACGTTATTTTTACCAGAAGTTAAATCACTATTCTCTACAACTTGCCCTGTAAGCGAAATAATTTTGAATTTAACCGAAGCATCATTTAATTCTAAATCAATACTTAATTGCTCTGTTGCGGGGTTAGGATAAACTTTTATTCTAGCAGTCCTATTTGTACTTATTCCAACTGTTGAATACGCAAATTCGTCCGATGCTTCAGACTCGCAACCACCTTCACCAGTAATAACTACGTAATAGCTACCGTCTTTTTTTGGACTAAAAGTCTGGCTTGTTTCATCAGAAATTGCTCCATTATTATCGAACCATTGATAAGAATTTGCACTACTAGATGATAAAATATTTCCATTTTGAGTAACTGTGGGTTTTGATGGAGTTGAAAATACAGTAATGGTATCAATTGCAGAGTTTGAACAACCAGTAGTTCTATCGGTATGACGATAGCGAATTGGATGCTTACCCGCTCCTGCAGATTTAGGAATGAAATTAAATCCACTTACACCCGTTCCTGTATAAACTCCCGGAGTTGGAGTTCCGCCATCTAACCCAAACAACTCATCATTTTCACAAAAGGATTTTACTCTTGAGCTAAACTGCACGTTAGGCAGAGCATGCACAACTGTTGATATTGAATCTACACCAGAACACTGATTGACATCGGTATATTCATATTTTATTACATGGGTACCTGCCCCTAACGCACTTGGGTTGAACTGAGTTACCGTATTTCCCATGATAGAATATATTCCGCCAGAAGGCATTCCACCAGTTAGAACTTGTGCTGCCGAATCTTCACAAACAGCTCCTTTAGCTGCCAATGAAACTTTTGGAGCTGCATGTACCGTTAACAATTGAGAACTGGTGTCGGAGCAACCATTTGCATCCGTAAACTTATAAGTAACCTTAAATTGGCCGGGTCCAGAATTGTTTACAACAAACAAATTACCCGAGCTAAAGGCTGAACCGTATGAACCACCAGCTGGTGTACCTCCACTCAATTGAACGGAAAACTCATTAGAGCATGTAGACGGAATAGAAGCTAATGAAACATTTGGTTTATTAAAATTAGCAACGTATAAGGTATTACTTGTGTCGTTACAGATAGTTCCGTTTGAAACAATTAATGAGTAGTTTCCGGTTGATAGTACTTTTAAAGTAGGTAATGTATCTGAAGGTAAAACAGAGCCATTTTTTAACCATTGATAAGTTAGACCCGTCGTAGCGTTAGATAAAAATGCAGTATCTCCACTACAAATAGGAACCGTGTCTTTTCCAGATGGTGAAGTAATCGTTGGCTTACCAGAAAGCTTATAACCGACTAAAAATTCACGAGAGGGTTGACTGGTTAAAGAATATGTCCCAGCTGAACTAGGTGCATTAAAAGCAGACCATGAAGTGGCTGCATTACTTGCTCTATAAAGTAAGTCGTTAGAACAACCACCGTAGGTAGCTATATGATTATTCGCTGCAAAGTAATATTGAGCATTATAACGAGCCGTTGAAGACCCAACTACATGTACACCCCAATGTCGAGTAGTATCAAAAGAATTAATTCCTGCTGGGATACTTGTTGCATTTGGTTTTCCTTTTCTATAGTAGACGTGTACTCCATTGGTTAAACCTGACACATTATTTACCTTTAAGGAATCGCCATCTGGATGTTTAAGAGATAAGTTATAATTCCCCCCGTACTGATTAACACTCTCAACCCCCACTGGTGCTCCATTGTTCACCCAAGTTGCACCAACTCTTGTTCCGTTCCGACTCTTCCCTGAAAAATCACGGACCGCTGCGCCTGATAAAGTATCTGCCTTATAATACAATTGAAGGTTTGAAAATTTAGAATGTGTATTGTTTATTTCCTTACACATCCAACTTCTAATTTCAGATGAAGTCAGTGCCGTATTCCAAACCCTCAATTCATCAATATGTCCTGAAAAATATAAATTGTTACTTCCACCTGGAACTCTGTAGCCAATTCTCAGATTTGTTCCACCACTAGGGGTATTTACAGTAGATAAATTTGAGGAACCAGACTGCACACCATTTAAATACATAGTTCCGGAGCCATTATTTATAACTAAAGCAACATGCACCCATTCATTTAAGTTTACAGTAGAAGATGAACTCATGTTTGCATTTGTACCGCCTGATATATAAGCAAATGCCCTTGAGGCGTTTATCAATAAGGTGTTTCTTGATCCTACTGCATTTCTACCATAATCTAAAATGCACAAGTTCCTAGATGGGGCATTTGTAGGGACTTTAACCCATGCTTCAAATGTTCTATTTGTTCTGCCTAAAACTCCCGCATAATTTGTTGTAATTGCATCGTTAACCCCGTCAAGATTAAGCGACTTTTGAGCATTTGATTGGAATACACAGAAAATTGAGAATAAGGCAATAATTTTTTTCATTCGGGAAAGTGATTTTGTCTATTTCAAAGTTAGAGTTTAAGAAAAAAAGCCCAACCAAATGTAGTCAGGCTTTTTTATCGGGACATCTGTCTCTGCGATTCATTGATGGATGTAATAGTAGGACTCCACACCAAAAGTTTTAAGTTCAGCTTGTTTTTTTCTTGCAGATGCCTCGTCTTGAAAAGGACCTAAAACATATTTATATCCTTTACTCACTTTGATGATTGAAACGCTTTGGGAATGAAGTTTTTTTTGCCGCTTTTGAAATTCGTTTAAAGAAATTTTATTATTCAAAAAGGCAATCTGGAGGTATATACCTTTGATATTCGCAGCAACGTTGGTGTTATCCGCTTTTTTGGAGTAGTTCTTCACATTATTCAAATGATCATCAACTACAACTACATCAGCCCCAAACACATTGTGAATTTCTGCGGCTTTTGTATTTGCCTCTTCCAAAGAGTGATAGTCTTCTGTTACGTATGTAAATAACTGTCCTTTAGGTCGAATCATTAAGTTTACGTTGTTCGGAAGTCCCAAGGAACGAGCGACCTTTGTTGGATTTTTTCTTTCAGACAATACTGCGAACTGCAAAAGATATGTAGTAGTTGGATTGTTATTTTCCATATCCAACCGTTCTGTTGGTTGAAGAATGGAATCTGATTCTGGTAGGGATAAAACTTTTACTTCCGAAGTTTTTGGTTCAGACTCAACAATTCTTTCAGAAGTGAATGATTCTTGCCCGCGGGAGTCCCCGGAAATTAATGTGGTTTTCTCGTATTCAACTAAATCAGTTTGAATAGGCAAATCCTTCAGCTCCTTGTTTTCGCCATCTGTACTTTCTTCTGTAACAGCAACAGAAGGGGTTGGGTAATCTTTTTGTTCTCCGAATTGTTGGCTTTTTTCAGTGTCTTTTGGCTGAGTGAGACTATCATTATCAAGGTTCGATTCAGTAATTGGTTTTTTTATTCCAATTTTCGCACCCGAGTTTAGCTCTAAAAAATCATGTTGATGTTCTTGATTATCAGTAAAGAATGTCGTCTGTTGACGAGTGGCTGATTTACTGAAAAATTGTTCAATGTTTTCTTTATGGAAGTCAGTGTAAGACTGAGATTCGATGGATTTATTGGAGAGGTTTTCCTTTACTATATTTTG
>CBFICO010000027.1:0-23318 GCA_965661115.1 Salibacteraceae bacterium | reverse complement strand
TTTTTTCACTATCGTTTCTGTGCCTTTATCAAATCCAAATTTATATTGATTACTATTAGCACCTCTCACAACAGTTTCACCAATAATATTGCCTTGTTCATTGTATTCGTAACGCATTGCATCGTATGCTTTTACATAAAAAAGTGCTTTCTGAATAAGGTTATTATTGTTGCTGTAGCTAAAGGAACTTTGAGTGGTGTCTATCCTTCCTCCTCTTAACGACATTGTTTTTATATGCTCAATTAACCTTCCAGATCTATCGAACTGATATTTAACAATCAGCCCTTTGCTAGTGATGGGTTGTAAATCTTTCTTTACAGAGATTTTACCTATAATGGCCTTGATGTTATTGTCTTTTACAAAATTTTTATTGAATTGACAATCATTGTCGTAGAGCTTACCTTGGTATATATCCAAGAGCTGCGCACTACTGCTTATGGTAAGAACTAGAAAGGATATAATGAATATAAGTTGTTGCATTAAGTCAGAATGTAATTATTGATTAATCTGTTTTATCGCTTCTGCTACTGTTGTAGTAGGTAGCTTACAAACCTTATTCATACACACAAAAATGTAGGTTTCTCCTTCCGCGAATTTTTGATCGAGTAAAGGAAGCTGACTTGCTTGTGTTGAACCAAGAATTAGTTTGTTTGCAATAAAGTGATTGTTTAGTTCTTTGGATTTAACAATGGCGTCATCCCCTACTAAAGCAATTTCGTAATATGGAAATGTTTTGTTTAGGTATAGCTGACTCCAATTGGAATACCCAGAGCCATAATTAGTAATGTAGGGCTGGATGTTGTTTAACATGGTTTCCGAAATTTTGATGTAAGCGTTATTGTCGAAAAGCAGCCCCAGGTTATTTAACGACTTTGCCATACTCGAATTTGATGCGGGAATAACATTATCGTTTAACTCCATTTTTCGAGCAACTAGGCCGGTTGCAGCTTTTTCTGTAAAGTAAAACATGCCTCTTTCATCGTTATAGAAATCTTCAATAACAATATCTGTTAGATCTTTAGCTCGTTCAAGCCATTTTTCTTCAAATGTGGACTGATATAAGTCGATGTACGCTTCAATCACAAAACAATAGTCCTCCAAAAATCCATTTAATTTGGATGTGCCGTTTTTATAGCTATGAAGCAGTTTACCCTCTTTAGTAGTTTGCTGGCTTAAAATGAATTCTGCATTTTTTACTGCTGCTTCTAAGAATTTATCTTCACCAAAAACTTGGTAGGCTTTGGCTAACCCTGAAATCATTAACGCATTCCAGGATGTTAGGGTTTTATCGTCTAGTCCGGGCCTAACTCTAGTTGCTCGCACCTTAAGAAGCTTGCTATTTATCGATTTAATAGTGGTGGTTAATGCTTCTTCAGTAATGTTTAACTGCTGCGCTATTTCTGCATCGGAGTTTACTCTAAGTAGAATATTGTTTCCATGCTCCCAAAGTGCCTTTTTCCCTATGCTATAATATGATTTAGCAATAGTAAACTCGTCCTCGGAAAGCGCTTCTGCAAGTTCTTCAGATTTCCAAACGTAAAATTTACCTTCTTCTCCATCACTATCCGCATCCAAAGCGGAATAAAACGCACCGTTTTTAGCGGTCATTTCTCGTTGAATAAAATCAAAGGTTTGGTAAACGACATTTTTATACAATGGAGATTTATAGAATTGGTACGCCTCAGAATAAAGTTGTAACAGTTGTGCATTGTCGTAAAGCATTTTTTCAAAATGCGGAACTTTCCATTGCATATCCGTTGAATAGCGAGCAAAGCCTCCACCTACTTGATCATAAGTTCCGCTCATAGCAATTTTGTCTAATGTGAGTTTTACATGGTCTAGAACCTCCTGGTCATTAAACAGCACTCCGTGTTTTAGCAAGTATTGATAGTTATTCGGCAACGGGAATTTTGGTGCTCTGTTTGGTCCGCCTTCTTCATTATCAAAAGATGATTTCCATTTACCTACCATTGCCAATAATGTGTCTTTTGAAAACTCAGCTGGCTCATTATTTATCGGAACCAAATCGGAGTTTTTAATTCCTTCGGTTAGGTTTTGAGCATATTCATAAAACTTCTCCTTGTCTTTTTTATAATCCGTTGCAAGAGATTGCAGTACATTCATCCATTGACTTTTTTGAAAGTATGTACCACCATAAACTGGTCTGCCGTCTGGCAATGCAAAACAGTTTAACGGCCAGCCGCCTTGTTGCGTAATTAGTTGAACGGCATTCATATATATCTGGTCAATGTCTGGACGCTCTTCTCTATCTACCTTTATACATATAAAGTTATCGTTCATTATTTGAGCAACTGCGGAGTCTTCAAACGATTCTCGCTCCATAACATGACACCAATGACAAGCAGAATAACCAACACTAACCAATATTAGTTTATCCTCTTCTTGAGCTTTTTTTAGTGCCTCATCGCCCCATGGGTACCAATTTACTGGGTTATGGGCATGTTGCAATAGGTAAGGACTAGTTTCATTTATAAGCGCGTTGGTGTGTTTGTGTTGTTCCGAATTTGAATGCATATCCCCGTTTTGAGTGTCATTGCTTTTACAACCTATTAGTATTGCTATAGCTATGGAAAATAAGAGTAGAATTCTCATTAATTTATTTTTTACAAACTTAGCTAGAGCTATGTTCGGCACGAATTGAAGAAGTAAGAGTTATTACAGAATAGTGTTAAAAGAGGAAGGTTCTCCTAGAGCGATATTTTTTGGGAAATATCAACCGGAACTGTTTTGGAAATACCTTTTGCTTTGCCAGTTATTTCACCCTTTAATTGCATAGAAATGTTGCCACCAGAAAAAAGTACAATTCGCCCTAAATCAATTTTTCCATCTTCTGGTATGGTCACTATTAACTTGGCGGTATAAACATCTTCTGAGTTTTTGTTTAGGGTAATTGTCTCTTTAAGATTGGCTTCTCCTACTGGATTATTGTTAAGCGAAAAGATTAAATCTTTTGTGCCGACTTTTATTTTGTAATCGTTCGGGTTCTTAATTTTTAGTGCAATATCGCCTTCAATTCCATTAGGCGAGATTTTGGTGATATTCATGTTTTCAAAAGACACTAATGAGACATCTTTATAATCAACACATGCAGCCATTATAAGCACACAAATTCCTAATAGAAGCTTTTGAATCATATCAAATTAAATTTTAGAGTAAACGTCGAGCCTTCATTTAATTGTGAATGAACACTTAGTCCAACATTCATTAGTTCGGCTAATTGTTTAGCAATATACAGGCCAAGACCTGTCCCTTTTGTGTTGCGGGTATCTTCGTTCTGAACTCTATAAAAGCGTTCGAAAACTCTTGGTTGGTTCTCCTTTGAAATCCCAATTCCCTTGTCGGTTACTTTTACTTCCGTGTATTCAACTTTTCTATGCACAGAAATTGTAATTTCCGCTGGCTTCTCACTGTACTTTATCCCGTTTTCAATCAGATTTTTCAAAATGGACTCAAAAGCTACGGTATCTAATTGTACAAATACATCAGACTCAATTTGCGAGCAATTTACGGATGCTAAATCACTATTGAATTTTTGTGCAATGCTATTAGTCAAGTCTGATAGATTAACCTTTTGAAGATTTAGCTGTAGCACGTTTTCCTCTAGGCGAGTAGAGGTTAAAATGTTTTCAACTAAATTTTGTAACCTAGAGTTTTGTTCTACTGCGTTTTGGAGTAAACTTCTTTGTTTTTGCTCGTCTAGTTTACGGTTTAGAGCGGTTTCTAAGTTGAGCTGAATTCCAGCTATTGGAGAGTTAAGTTCGTGTGTAACAGAAAGTAAAAAGTTGCGTTGTCGTTTTGCATTTTCCAGCTCTTTTTGAAGCGCTCTCTTTACTTGAAAAAAACCAAAAGCAAGCAGTAAAATGAATACACTCCCTTCGCCAATTATCATAGCTATTTTTCGGTTTATAAACCCATTATCAAGAGGCGTAATTTGATTGGAGTTAGATTCGGAATTGTGGTAATTAACTTCAAACGCTTGTATTTGTAGGTTTAAATCTATCAACATCCAAGCCCACCATAAAAATTGTAGCAGAATGTAAATGCCTAATACATAGAGCCAAAAGCTTGAGTTTTTAGATTTCATTGTGGTTCAAAAGTAGTGTTTAATAGAGGTTTCCATGCTTTGTGAATAACAATATAACCCTTAACTTTTCAGAAAGTTTGAGTTAACATTCAAACCGCTTTTTTGAATCATAAATTTTAGTATGCCAGTAAAAAAGAAATCTAAGAATCGTAAAATATTCGTTCTTGACACCTCAGTAATTTTATTTGATCACAATGCATTAAGATCATTTCAAGAAAATGATGTTGCCATTCCTATAACCGTTTTAGAGGAACTCGATAATTTTAAGAAAGGTAACGACACAAAGAACTTTGAAGCGCGTGAGTTTATCCGTTTTGTAGATAGCATGGCGGGTAAAGCGATATTGAAAGACTGGATAAAATTAGATGGTCCAAAAAGTGGCAGATTTAGAGTTGTAATGCACGATCTAAATCGAAAAATGGATGCCAATAAAATCTTCTCTGATAAAAAAGCAGACCACAACATTCTCAATGCAGCAATGACGCTTTCTGAAGAGGAACCCGAGGCAGTAGTTACATTGGTTACAAAGGATATTAATCTAAGATTAAAAGCTAAAGCTGTAGGCTTACCAGCTGCAGATTACGAAACGGGTAAAATTGAAGATATTGATAATCTTTATCTAGGTAAAACTCTGGTGCAAGGGGTTCAGAAAGAAACGCTCGATAAGCTTTACAGCGATGGGGAGTTATCCTATAAAGAAGTAGTAAAAGAACGCCCAGTTGACAACGGCTACTTTATTCTTAAAAATGGTAGAACTTCTACGTTGGCGTACTTCAATCCAGAATCGGAAAACTTTGAGCGTATTGAGAAACGTTCTATGTACGGAATTAAACCACGAAATGCGGAACAAACCTTTGCCATTGATGCGCTAAACAACCCGAACATTAAGTTGGTTACTTTGCAGGGCGTTGCAGGTACTGGTAAAACATTACTGGCTTTATCAAGTGCTATTGAGCAGGCAAGAAATTACAAGCAATTGCTTTTGGCTAGACCCATTGTTCCTCTCTCAAATAAAGATATTGGCTACTTACCTGGGGACATTAAATCGAAGTTGAATCCTTATATGGAGCCACTTTGGGATAACCTGAAGTACATCAAAAATCAATTTAAAGAAACCGAAAAAGCGTACAAGAAAATTGAAGACATGGTGAATAAGGAGAAGCTCTTAGTGACTCCTTTAGCGTACATAAGAGGTAGAAGTTTGTCAAATGTGTTTTTTATTGTTGATGAAGCTCAGAACCTCACTCCACACGAAATAAAAACCATTATTACAAGAGCGGGTGAGAATACAAAAATCATTTTTACAGGTGACGTTCACCAAATAGATTCGCCTTACTTAGATTCACAATCGAACGGGTTGAGTTATTTGATAGATAGAATAAAAGGAAATCCACTATTTGCGCATATTACCCTAGAGAAAGGTGAGCGTTCTGAGTTGGCGAACTTAGCTAACGAACTGCTCTAACAATTGCTTTCCTTTGCGGCATGGCAAAGGTGCAGTTTGATGATTTTTCTGAAGCTTCAAGTTTCTTTTTTGGAGAGACTGAAAAACAGAGGGTTACATCTACCTTGCAGCATGGCTTATCTGAATTTGAAGCACTAAAAAAAGCTGAATTAACCCAAAATCAGGCTTTCCCGCTACTCTTTTGGTCCATTATTGATTTGCTGGCAAGGTTTTATTCTGGGCAGTTAGAAAACCAAGGGGGAATGGTGCGCATGAAAAAATTCTTGAAATCCTTTTTTCGACACGATAGACGAGATACGCAAACTTTATTACTATTCAGAAATGCAGTAAGCCATTCCATTTCAATGTACGCTTTTGATGCGAGCAACAGACGTGATGTACGTTTCAATTTGGTGTCCGAAGGGCCTTTAGTAAATCAAAAATCAAAAGTTCAAATTGAAATTAATACTTCAGAATTGCATTCAAGATTGTATCAGTCAATAGAAGCGTATAAACAAGAATTACAACAATCCGAACAGCTGCAAAATCGCTTTCAAAAAGTCTTTAAAAAACTAGGTTATATAGTATCATGAATTATCTCTCAATCGAATCTATTTCTAAGCGTTTTGGCGACCGCGAAATTCTGAGTGACTTAACCTTTGGAATGGCAGCTGGAGATAAAGTGGCTTTGGTTGCGCAAAATGGCACCGGAAAATCAACCTTAATGAAAATTATTGCTGGACTAGATGAACCGGATGATGGTAGGGTAGTTTTTAGAAAAGGAATTAAGGTACGTTACCTAATGCAGGAGCCAAACATTAGTTCAGAACTGACCATTTGGGATGCAGTTTTCGAAACGGATAATCCCGTTCTTATTGCGGTTAAAGAATACGAGCGCTGTATTGAGGAAGGTGAAACTGGCGATGCTTTTCAAAAAGCGTTGGATAAAATTGAAGAATTAGAAGGTTGGGATACAGAGGTAAGAGTTAAAAGTATTTTAAGCGAGCTGAATATTGACCATTTAAATGCAAAAGTGGGTTCCCTTTCGGGCGGTCAATTAAAAAGATTGGCTCTAGCAAAGGTTTTAATAGACGAACCCGATTTTTTGATGCTTGATGAACCTACCAACCACCTTGATCTTGAAATGATTGAGTGGTTGGAGAAGTTTCTGAAAACGGAAAACATCACGCTTTTAATGGTTACTCACGATAGATACTTTTTAGAGAATGTTTGCAATACCATTATTGAGCTAGATGATTTTGGGTTATACACTTACAAAGGGAATTACTCCTTTTTCTTGGAAAGACGAGAAGAAAGAAAAGCATCAGAACAAGCTACCATTGAGAAGGCAAAAAACCTCTATCGTACAGAAATAGAGTGGATGCGTCGTATGCCCAAGGCCAGAACCACCAAAAGCAAGTCTAGAATTGACGCCTTTTATGAGCTTAAGCAGGTAGCTAAACGCCGAATTGAAAACAAACAAGTAGAGCTGGAAATCAACATGGCTCGAATGGGTAGTAAGATTTTAGAGTTCCACAATGTGGGTAAATCTTATGGCGACAAAAAGCTTTTTGCTGGTTTTGATTATAAGTTTAAACGTGCCGAAAAGGTTGGAATCATTGGCCCAAATGGAACAGGAAAATCAACGCTGTTAAACATCATAACCGAAAAAATTCAGCCAGATACGGGAAAAGTAGTGCTAGGTGAAACCATTGAAATAGGCTACTACAACCAAGAGGGAATGAAATTTAAGCCCACCGATAGAGTGTTTGAGGTGGTTAAGAAAGTGGCGGAATATATTCCGTTGGCTAAAGGGAAAAAGCTTTCTGCATCACAATTGCTTGAGCGATTTCTTTTCCCAAAAAATATGCATTACAACTTGGTTTCAAAACTGAGTGGTGGTGAAAAAAGACGTTTGCATTTGCTAATGGTGCTTATGAAAAACCCCAACTTTTTAATTCTGGATGAGCCGACCAACGATTTAGATATTATGACTTTAAATATCCTTGAAGATTTTCTTTTGGATTTTCCAGGATGTGTGATTATCGTTAGTCACGATAGGTATTTTATGGACAAGCTGGTAGATCACTTGTTTGTACTGGAACGGGATAAAACGCACATAAAAGATTACCCCGGTAATTATTCTCAATGGCGTGACTGGAAAAAGGCTGGCGGGGATAAATCTACTGTCGAGAAAGAAAGCAAGCCCAAGCCATCTGTTGCTACTGAGCCAAGTAAAACAGGTGTTAGAACCAACAAAATGTCCTTTAACGAAAAGCGCGAATTCGGTATTCTGGAAATAGAAATAGAAAAGCTCGAAAAAAGAAAAGACGAAATCAATAAAGCCTTTGAGGCGGGCATAGAAGATTCCGATGAAATGATGAAACTATCAGATGAACTTGGAAAAATAATTGAAGACTTAGAAACTAAGTCGGATAGGTGGCTTGAGTTGAGTGAAAAGGAGCTTTAATCCTCAATTAGTATGGTGTCGTTGATTTTTTTTAGCACATTATCTAAACGAGTAGCTGCGTCAGAAACGCCTTGAACAAATTGCTCTCGATCTAAAGGTTCAATACTTTCAATTTCTAGAATACTTAAAATATTCGATAAGGGGCCCCTTACATCGTGAGAGTTCATTCGCACATATTCTCTTAATTTTTCATTTTTAGTATTCAACGAAGCGTTTTGCTTTTCAAGCTCTTGCTGATACCTAATTATATCGGTTACTTCAAAGTTTACACCCTTAACCTCCAAAACTTCATCCCCAATTTTCCACGGCCTTATTCGCGTAAAGAAATACCTCCAAGGTTCATTTTCAGTAAGTCTCATTCTGTACTGAAACTCTTTTATTTTTCTCGTTTCGCCTACTACTTTTATGGCATCAAGAATTAAATTGGAATCGTTAGGATGTATATGCTTTAGAACCCAGTTAACGCTTGGTGGACGGGCTTTTGGGTTTACTTCCCAAATACGTTATTTGACAGCGCTCCAATGATTTTGTAAGGATTTTGGGTTTACCCACCAACTTCCCATTTTACCCAGCATTTCAGCATCTTATAATGCTTCTTCAACTTCTAATGCCTTTAGTTCTTCCTCTTGTGGAGTTTTTATAAATCGGCCAATTCCGAGCACGTATTGCTGGTTATCCTTATCTACAAACTGCCAATCAAACTCTACCCATTTAATGCCTTGGCTAGTTTCTAAACGCATTTTTATTTCTGTAGAATGCTCATGCTTAAGCATATCTAGCAATCCACTTTCCACTCGTTTTTTGTCTTTGTCGCAAACAATAGATAAGAACGGAATGATAGAGCATTTGAGTTGTTGACCAAATAGTAATTCTTCTGATTTTGTGGAGGTTTTTAAAACTTCTAACGACTTGCTTAATAATACTATAGTTGGTTAGATACCTCAAAAATGAAAAAGTTGCTTATCTGTGTCATTAAACCGAAAGTGAAAATTTCTCACAAGAAATAACGAAATTGAATTCTAGATGTTTGCTCTAAGTTATTGTTTGTGAATTCTACGCTGAAAACTTTCTTTATTTAAAACGACTTTTTCTTGTGGTTTTAGTAAGATACAATGAGATTTGAAGCACATGAAATTGTGCATAGCCGAGAAACCTAGTGTAGCAAAAGACATTGCCCAAATAATTGGAGCAACTACTCGTCATGATGGCTATTGGGAAGGAAATGGTTATTGGGTAAGCTGGACATTTGGACACCTTTGTACGCTAAAAGAACCTGCAGATTATACCCCCGATTGGAAAAACTGGAACATGGAAGTGCTGCCAATGATTCCAGAGAATTTTGGCATCAAGCTTATCGAAAACTCTGGTGTAAAAAGGCAATTTGGTACCATTGCAAATTTGGTAAAAAACTGCCAAGAGGTTATAAACTGTGGTGATGCTGGCCAAGAGGGAGAGTTGATTCAACGATGGGTTTTATCCAAGGCAAAAAACAATAAACCAATAAAAAGATTATGGATTTCCTCATTAACTAAAGAGGCTATCCAAGAAGGGTTTGCCAATTTAAACGAGGGGTCAAAATACGATAACCTCTATGCTGCTGGAACAGCCAGAGCCATAGGTGATTGGCTGTTAGGAATGAACGCCACAAGACTTTACACCTTGAAGTTTGGCGCTTTTAAACAAGTGTTTTCGGTAGGTAGAGTCCAAACCCCAACCCTGGCTTTAATCGTTAATCGTCAGCATGAAATTGACAGCTTTATTTCAGAGACGTATTACGATATAAAAACTACTTATCGAGAAGTAGAATTTGCTGGTGTTAAAGGCAAGTACAAATCCAAGGAGAAAGCAGCCGAAATTGTAAAGAACATTGAACAAGAGGAGTTTGAGATAAAGTCTTACACCCAAAAAGAAGGAAAAGAGCTGGCTCCTTCATTATTCGATTTAACGTCCTTACAAGTAGAGTGCAACAAAAAGTTCGGATATACCGCTGAAGATACCCTAGCCCATGTTCAGCATCTGTACGAGCAAAAACTGGTAACTTATCCAAGGGTTGATACTACCTACCTCCCCTACGATGTTTACCCCAAAGTGCCGAATATTTTAAAGGGATTAACAGCATACCAAAAGTTTACCGAGTCGCTGTTAGGCAAAAAGATCAGAAAGACCTCTAAGGTTTTTAATGATAAAAAAGTAACCGACCACCACGCTATCATTCCTACTGGAGAAGACCCGGCAAAAGTGGGATTGAATATCGACCAAAAAAAGGTGTTCGACCTCATTACTCGAAGATTTATTGCAGTGTTTTATCCAGATTGTAAAGTGAGTAATACCACTGTTTTAGGGCAAGTTCAAAAAGTGGAGTGTAGAGCAACAGGAAAACAGATAATAGAACCGGGATGGCGCGTTGTGCTAGATAGTGGCAAAAAAGAAAGCAATAAAGGCGAAGAGCAGGTAATGCCCGTTTTTGAAAAGGGCGAGAAGGGCCCACACCAACCTGAATTACTCGAAAAGCAAACCAAAGCGCCCAGTTACTATACTGAAGCTACCTTGCTTAGAGCCATGGAAACTGCAGGCAAACAAGTAGATAACGACGAGTTGAGAGAGCTTATGAAGGAGAATGGAATTGGTCGACCTTCTACTCGAGCTAACATTATCGAAAAGCTCTTTTCCAGAAAGTATATTATTCGCCAAAAGAAAAGAATTGTAGCAACTGCAACTGGTAAGGAACTTATTGAGCTCATAGAAAACGATTTGCTCAAATCGGCTGAACTTACTGGAGTTTGGGAGAAAAAGCTAAGGGATATTGAACACGGTGCATATCAAGTTGGAGCTTTTAAAGAAGAGCTAAACGAAATGGTTAAAGAACTGGCTGTTCAAGTTAAAAATCAGCAATACAAACAGAAAAAAACCATTTGCCCTAAGTGTAATATCGGACACTTAATTCGTGGAAAAAGCGCTTGGGGCTGCTCCGAATGGCAAAAGGGGTGTAAGTTTACCTTGCTGTTTGAGTTTAAAGGCATTACTATAAGCGACTCAGAAATGCAGTCTTTGCTCGAAAAGAAAGAAACCCGTTACAGCTACATTTTCAATAAAAAGAAACCAAAAGATCTAAAGAAGATTGAGCTGAATGATAAGTTGAAACTAGTTGTTGCTAAAAAGATTGAGGAAAAGTAAAATGGCATTAAATCAAAGTGATTTAAACCCAAGTTTTCTTCTTAAACACAAACACTTCGCAACTATTTTACCCAATCTAAATCGTAGAGTTCCTGAGGTAAATTATCAACGAAAAACCCTTCAAACACCTGATAACGATTTTATTGATGTTGACCAATCCTTAGTTGGAAGCAGTAAGTTGGTGCTTATTTTACACGGATTGGAAGGGAATTCGGAACGCCAATATGCCAAAGGGATGACGCGGATTTTTAACCGAAATGGTTATGATGCAATTGTGATGAATCACCGCGGTTGTTCTGATAAACCGAACTTACTACCCACAAGTTATCACTCGGGAAAAACAGACGATTTGCACTTTGTTTTTGAACAGGTCTCTTCGCAATACGAGGAGGTGGTGATTATTGGTTTTAGTTTGAGTGGGAATATGCTGCTTAAGTATTTAGGTGATGGAGTTTATCCAATTAGTCCAAAAATTAGAAAAGCAGTTGCCATTTCGGCACCCATAAGCTTACGCGATTCAGCAATTGGTTTGGCAAAGCCAAGCAATTGGATTTACATGCGTAGATTTTTAAGAACACTGAAAGCAAAAGCGCATCAAAAACGACTAGAGTTTCCAGCATTAAACTACACCGCAGAACAGGTAGAAGCCTGTAAAGATTTTGTTGCAATAGATAACTTGTACACAGCTCCAGTGCACGGTTTTAAAGGCGCGGAGGATTATTGGGCAAAATGTAGTTCAAGGCAGTTTTTGAAAAACATTAAAACTTCCACGTTGATAATAAATGCCTTAGACGATCCTTTTCTGGGTTCAAATTGTTTTCCGTTTGATGAAGCAAATTCAAATCCAATGTTGAAACTATTGGCTCCAAAGCATGGAGGCCATGTAGGGTTTGCCGAAACGCTTAATTTTAAAAACGATTTGTGGAGTGAGAAAATGGCACTAGAATTCGCGGTTAGCTAATACCAAATAAAAAGCAGTTCTTTGCAGCAGCAAATTCTGGGTATGGACAACTTTACTTTTTCAGACTTAAAACTCAACAAACAATTGCTAAGCGCATTAGAGGAATTGGGCTTTGAGGAACCAACAAAAATTCAACAAAAATCTTTTTCTGTAATTCGTTCGGGGCGAGATATGGTTGGTATTTCTCAAACAGGTACAGGAAAAACGTTGGCGTATTCCTTGCCTATTTTACAAGACTTAAAATACTCAGAACAGATACATCCAAGAGCATTGATATTGGTGCCAACCAGAGAATTGGTAACTCAGGTGGTGCAGCAATTGGAACAGTATACGCAGTATATGACTTGCCGAATTCAAGGTGTGTTTGGAGGCGTGAATATCAATAGACAAAAAGCAGAATTATCACACGGATTAGATATTCTGGTTGCAACTCCAGGTAGGTTGTATGATTTGGTTTTAGCTCGTTCGGTGCAGTTAAAACAGATTCGTCAGTTAGTGATTGATGAAGTAGATGTTATGCTCGATTTAGGATTTAGATTCCAGCTTATTAACCTGTTTGAACTGCTTCCAGCAAAAAGGCAAAATACCATGTTTTCGGCAACCATGACCGCTGATATTAGTGCCTTAATTGAAGACTTTTTTACTCAGCCAGAACGTATTACTATAGAAGTTAGCGGGACGCCATTGGATACCATAAAACAGACTGCTTATAACGGAGTGAATTTCTACACGAAATCCAATTTAATTCTTGCATTGCTATCGGATAGGGATCAATTTGAACGTGTAATCGTTTTTATTTCAAGCAAGCGCCAAGCCGATAGGTTGTACGAGATTTTAGAGGAGTTTTACGGTTCAGAAATGGCTATTGTGCACTCCAATAAGTCGCAGAATTATAGGTTGCGCTCAGTAAAACAATTTGAAGAAGGCGAAAAACGAATTCTAATTGCAACCGATGTTATGGCACGTGGTTTAGATATTGAAAACACTACTCATGTAATCAATTTTGACACACCAGATTTTCCTGAAAACTACATTCACCGAATTGGTAGAACAGGGCGTGCCGGAAAAGAAGGAAACGCCATTTTATTCTTCAGCGAAAAAGAGTTGGAATTCAAAGAGAATATTGAAAAACTAATGGGAATTTCCATTCAAGAAATTGATTTACCCAAAGAAGTGGAGAATTCTGAGCGACTTGCTCCTGAAGAAAGACCAAAAGTTGCTGGTGTATCCATTGTAACGAAACAAGATGAAAATAGAGGTGAATCTACCCATGAAAAAAAGGCTAAAAACCAAAAAGTAAACTTGGGTAATAAGTGGAAACGCCAAGGAAGCAAATACAAAAAACCAAAATCGAGAGGGGATAAAGGGTTTAATCAGCGCTACAAAAAAAAGTAAGTCAGCCTGCCGTTTGTAATTTTTAGAGTTATTACCCTGTGATGATATTTATCTTCGCCGAAACAAAAAACTTATAATTATGAAAAAACTTTACACTTTTATTTTGGCATCAGTGTTTGCAGGAGGCATAAATGCTCAGCAACTTGATGTAATTGATTTACTTTTTTCTGAACCGGGAGGAAGTTTTCAGAACCCAATGAATGATACAGCGCTTACCAAAGGCGATACTGCAAGACTTTGGTTTATTGTAACCAACAATTTGTCTAACAGTCAGGCTTTAAATGCAGGAGACTCATTAACTTTTGGTTGGTCTGTTGACGGAAACAATAGAGGTAATTTGATAATGTCGAATTTAACTAACAACATTGCTAACGGCTCAAATTTGAATGCATATCTTACCAATTCGTTCATTATTGCGTCAACCGCAAATACAGAATTTGAAGTTTGCACATGGCCATTGTATAATCCTTACCAACCAAATACAGACCCAATGGTTGGAAGACATTGTACAAAATTCAAAACTAAAAATGAAACTACTGGTGGAGGAAACAATGGCGGAGGAAATAATGGAGGTACTACCTCAATTAATTTAGTGAATGTGCAAGGAGTAAGTAACTTTTACATTAATAATAGAACTATTTCTTACGCATTTAATTCAGTACACGTTTCAAATAATATTGAGTTAATTGATTTAACGGGTAAAGTAGTTTTTAACGAACCTGCAGAGCGTAAAACTGGTGAAATTGAACTTTCTTCAGATGTGGCTCCTGGAGTTTATTTGTTGAAGGCAACCACTGCAACAGATGCAAAAATTCAGAAGGTGTACGTTCATAAAAATTAAAAAACAAACGACAATAAAAAAGGGGAACAATTGCTCCCCTTTTTTTGTGATTAAAATACTCCTTAATATCTCGCTTCTTCCACAGCGTAGAGCTTCTTTTTAACAGCTGCAATGTCTTGGTTTTTTGCGTCTATTCGTCTGTATGGCTTTTTGTTGGCTTACTGAGGTTACTCGTTCTAATTCCAAATCGCGAATTCTGTTGTCCATTTTAAAAACGGCCTTATTCATTTTTTTATTGGCTTTTTTCATGCCTTTCAACTCACTGTTCATGGTCTTAAGTTTGGCTTTTTCTTCCTTTTTGGCCTCTTTGCTGCCTGCCATATTTGTCCTTTTATCTTTTTGAGCTTGAATTTCATCAATCTTCGATTCTCTCGCAGCTTGGTTCTGAGCTATTTCTTCTTGTTTATCCGTTTTGTCAATTTTAATTCCTTCAATCTTTTTGCGAATTTTATCCTCATTGTGTAACTCCGATTTTAATTCGCGTTCAATGCTTTTCAACCTTTTTTCTTCGGTTTTTAGTTCATCTTCCACTGCATCCTCGTACATATCCAAAGCAAAGTTTTTAAGGTACTTTTTTATGCTTACGTGTAAATCTGGTTGGTTCTTTTCGCCAACAGATTGCCCGTCCTTATCGAAAGTGAAGGTCACTAGAGTTCCATTTTCCTTACGCATTGGAATTGCCTTAATAGATAGAGAATCTAATCAGTAACCTTCGTAAAAAACCTTGTCAATAGAAATCATTTCGGTTGATTCTACCGCTTTGGTTCGGGTTTTCTTTTCAAGTTGCTTTACCAAGCCTTTTGCAACATCTTCTTTAACAGCCTGTTGAATCATTAGCTCATAGGTTTCTAACTCGCCCAAAGAGCCAAATGGTTGTTTAACTTGTTTGATGGAATGACCAGTTTGTGCAAAAAGACAACTAGAGCCAACTATTAATGAAAGCAGTACGGCTATTTTTTCATAACGATTAAGATTTAAGATGCAATTCTACCACTCTAAATAGCTCAAGTTTATTTTCTCTTAGAGCCGCATTTTTGTTGGTTAATTGTCCTTCTTCTCATTATGTGAAACCTTTGTTATGATTGACGAAATAGGTAAATAATTACCGATTAAAAGCAGGATAAATGCAAAAGATAAAGGGTGCAATTTGCGCCCTTTTTATTTTCATACTATTACTTTCACGATTGGAATAAGGATTTAATGGTATGCGCTATAGTGTTTTAAAAGAAAGAGTGATTTTTGAGTTCCTTTTTGGAGTGGTTACGCTCTTCCTGTTGATTCACGCGCTAAGTATTCCTCATTTTTTTACTTATGATGGACCTAGTCATTTATACAATGCTAAACTCTTAATCGAATTAATAGATGGTAATAGTTTTATTGCTCAATACCTTGAGTTTACCGACGGGTTCGTGCCAAATTATGTAGGTCATCTCTTACTATCAATTTGGAGCACAATAACTGATTTCTGGAGTGCAACCGACATCATCTTAGTTGTTTACATGATTGGTTTTCCTTACGCTTTAAAATACCTTTCAAATCAGTTAAACCATCGAATAAATTGGAGCCTTTTTTTGATATTTTCCTTTTTATATAATACTCATTTCTTGATGGGTTTCTATAACTTTTACTTGGCCTTAATTCCATTCTTTTTGGGGTTAGGGTTGGTTATCCAGCAAGTAAAGTCTCCATCTTATTCAAAGTTGAGTTTTGCCCTCACATTGTTTGTGCTTGCTCTTGTAACACTAATAAGTCATGTATTTGTTTTTCTGATGCTTTTTGGTTCAGTTAGCTTAGTACTGCTTTATTACTTAACGCTAAATATTAAAATTGACCTTGCTGATTTTAGAACTAAATTGTTAGAGCTGATTCCAATATTTGTAGCTTTTCTAATGCCATTAATTATTGCCATTGATTATTTGTTTAGTGGCTCTGCTTCAGGTTTCGATTACCTGTCAACTGATCAATTGATTAGCATGTTTTGGGAGAACAGAACACTGGTCATGTATAATGATACTGAAGTTGAAACTGTTCAGGTTATTGGTTGGGTTATTAGTATTTCAAGTTTATTGGTTTTTGCATATTCCGTCTACAAAATGAAATTTTCACGGGGTGCTTTTTCTTTCACGGCGCTTTCAATGTTCATTTTATTGGTTTTTGTAGTTCTGTACTTTCTAGCCCCTAATTCAACTTCGAACGCTGGATATATTTCGGGAAGGTTGTTGTTTTTCTGTTTCATTTTTATGGTGCTTGTAATTTCCTCAGTAGGATTTCATCGCGTTCTTCAAATAGGATTAACGGTTACAGTACTGTGGTTGTTTTCTTCAAATTATGAATATAAACGAGAAATGCTTTTAGAACAAAATACACATGTAGAAGAGCTCAAAAGCATTGCTGGTATAGTTAAAGAAAATAGCATTGTAATGCCTTTCAATTTTAGCAATGATTTTTTACATGCTCATTTTTCAAATTATTTAGGGCTGACAAAAAGCGGAATTTTTGTGCTTGAAAACTACGAAGCGGGAACTGGTTATTTTCCATTAAAATGGAGTAGCGAAGTAGAGCTAGAACCTAAACACAGATTTTTCTCTGAATGTTTCAACTGGCCAAACGTTAGCCACCAAAACAATAAGGTTGATTACATTTTTATACTTAAGGGCGACGAATGGAAAACCCCATCACAACCATGCACTAAAAAGCTATTAACGCTTGTAAAAGATGATTACAGAACGGTTTACAATAGCGACTTCTGCTCCTTACACCAACTAAAATAAGCTTAAATTTTTCCGGTACCCAATTGGTGGAGTAGAGAAAAGTGACTCTTAAGTGCATCAAGAAATGTACGGTGGTAGTGATATGGTAAGCCATATTCTTCCGCAGTTGCTTTTACAATTTTAGAAATATCCTTAAAGTGCACGTGGCAAATATTAGGGAATAAGTGATGCTCTATCTGATAGTTTAACCCGCCTATTAACCAAGAAAATACAGTGCTACTGTTCGCATAATTTGCTGTAGTATTCAATTGGTGAATTGCCCAATTGTTCTCAACACTATTATTTTCATCGGGCTCATAAAAATTAGTTTCTTCAATTACGTGGGCCGTTTGAAAGATTAATGCTAGGATCAGTCCACTGATAAAATGCATGGTGAAAAAGGCAAGCATTATTTGCCACCACGGTAAATCAATCATAACGAGTGGAAGTACAATGGTTAATGCTATGTACCACAACTTGTGGAAAACGATTTCGGCCAGTGCTTTGCCAAAAGTTAAGTTCTGACCCTTCAGTAAATCCATTTTATGGTATCGAGCAAGTTGCTCAAAATCTTTACCCAGAAACCAATAGAAGGTTAGTAAACCATATAGTATTGGCGCGTAAAAAATCTGCAATTTAAAAATGCCCTTTTTAGGTTGATTTGGCGAAAATCGCACAATACCTTGCTTTGAGATATCCTCGTCATGCCCATCAATATTGGTGAAAGAGTGGTGCAATACGTTGTGCTGAATTCTCCAGTTAGCAGGATATCCTCCTATAAAGTTTAGTATGAATCCCATTGCATCGTTCAACCTTTTGTTTTTCGAGTAAGCTCCGTGATTAGCATCGTGCATAATAGCCAATCCAATTCCAGCAACACCAAAACCCATTATGGTACACAGTCCAAACATCAGCCATACGTTTTGTACTAATCCCGATACTAATAAGGCCAGGGGGATAAAGTAAATGGCAATCATAAAAACGGATTTAATTTTCATCCGGGTATTACCATATTTGTCTTTGTTGTTTTCTTTAAAATGTTGGTTTACTCTTTTTCTGAGTTCCTTGAAAAATTCTGGTCTGTCTGTATTATTAAATTTTACTGCGCTAACGCTCATATATTATCTCCTTAATTGTTTGTGCCTAGTTTCAAAACTCGCACTTTATCCGTTTACTTTTTTTAACAAACAGGTTAAAGGCAAATCTAACTATTAGTCGGATAAGAAATAGTTGATTTTTCTCAGTATTAAAAGATTAGGTTGTGGAAAACTCTAAATTGGCATTACTCTTTAATGCTTTTTGAAACGCCTAATGATACTCCCAATACTAATAGACATCCAATTACATTAAACCACAGGTAACTGATGTAATCGCTGAGGAAGGCAAAACATATAAAAACACTGAATTGCGCTACAATTATTCCTGCAAGAACGGACTTAGCTTTTACAGACTTTAGGAAAAACGCGGTTAAGAACACACCTAGGATTGTTCCGTAAAATACTGAACCTAATATATTTACAGCTTCAATTAGGTTTTCGACCAGCTGTGCAGATAATGCAAAAATGATAGCCAATACACCCCAGCCTAACGTGAGCCATTTACTGAGTTTTACAGAGTCGCTATCGTTTTGTTTTTTGTTGCCCAATCGCTGATAAAAATCAATCATAGTTGTTGAGGCTAGGGCATTTATTTCTCCTGCAGTTGAGCTCATTGCCGCTGATATTATTACCGCTATTAAAAGCCCTATGATTCCTGTTGGTAAGTAATTTAAGATGTAAGTTAAAAAAACATAGTCACTATCTCTGCTACTGAGCTCAGGATTGGCTTTTTTTACTACTTCAATTGCTTCTTTCTTAATCGATTTTGCTTTTTGGTCTAAGGCAATGAAATCAGTTTTATCTGCACTACTAAGGTTTTGAATAAAGTTGAGGTAATTGGCTTTTTTCTCTGTATGAAAATCTTGGTGTTTCTGTTCAATTGCTTTGAATTCTTCCTTAAACTCCGATTGTTTTACTTGCTCAATAGCGGTTTTGTTAAACAATACAGGATGTGGTTCAAATTGATAAAACACAAATACTAAAACTCCGGTCAATAGAATGAAAAACTGCATTGGAATTTTTAAAAGTGCATTAAATAAGAGCCCCAAACGGCTTTCTTGAATCGACTTGCCAGAAAGGTATCGCTGCACCTGACTTTGGTCGGTGCCGAAATAGGATAGAGCTAGAAATAAGCCACCTGTAATACCGCTCCAAAAGGTGTAACGCTTTTCAAAATCAAAAGAGAAATCAACCACATTCATTCTGCCCGTAGCTCCCGCCAAGTTCAATGCATCAACAAACCCAACCTCTGGCGGTAGCTGCTTAATGATGAGGTAAAAGGCGATACCCATTCCCAATAAAATTACTGTCATCTGCCATTTTTGGGTGATGCTTACGGCTTTCGTTCCGCCAGAAACAGTGTAGATTATTACTAATATCCCTACCAATAAAATCGTGAATTGTAGCGACCAACCTAACATTACACTTATAATAATTGCGGGTGCGTAAATGGTGATTCCTGCAGCTAAGCCTCTAGATAGCATAAACAACGAGGCGGTGATTAACCTGATTTTCAAATCAAAGCGCTGCTCTAAATATTCATAGGCTGTGTAAACTTTTAATCTGTAGTAGATGGGGAGGAACACAGCGCAGACTATAATTATGGCTAACGGCAATCCAAAATAATTCTGCACGAATTCCATTCCGTTTTCAAAAGCTAAACCAGGTGTTGATATGAAAGTAATAGCCGAGGCTTGAGTAGCCATTACAGAAAGGCCGATGGTAAGCCATTTCATATCTGATCCGCCCTTTAGATAGCTTTCTAAGTTGGCGTTCGATCTTGTTTTGTAGGTACCGTACCCAACAATTAAAAAGAGGGTGCCCAACATTATTGTCCAATCTATTTCACTCATGAGAAATGATTAGTTAGCCAATAATAAACAACGGTTTGAACTAAAAAAAAGGCAAGTACAGCAAAGTACCAGTTCCTCCACTTTTTCTGTTCAGTATTATTTTCCATAAGAGAGGATGTTCGCAAACAGCTTAAATGCACCAGGAACGCCTGCGGGGAGCTGTCTGAAGAAGGAAATGCCCGTAAATACGTAATAACCCTCGCCATATTGTGCCGCTAGCAAAGCACCTGATGTTGGGTCTTCGTTGGGGTCGTTCCAACTAATAAGTGCTTCGTAATTACTATCCCATTCGTTTGCAAAATACAAACCGCGCTCCTGTACCCAATTGTCAAAATCTGTTTGCTCTATTTTATTTGGACTATTAAATATGGAATGATTTGGGTTGAGTAAAGTTGCCTTTGCAAACTCATCCGTAACCCTATCTCTTGAGAGTTTAAAAGGAAAGGGGCCAAGGTTTTCTGTTTTTAAACCTCTGTTTGTGTTGTATTGAACCAAAACAAAACCTCCTTGCTCAACATATTTCATCAGAACCTCTTGGTACTTAGCAAGACTTTCTTGTGTGTTGAATGCTCTAATGCCAATTACCACAGCATCAAAATCAGAAGGGTTTGTAGCCGCAATATTGTCTGGATTTAATATAGATACCTTAGCACCTAACTGCTCAATAGCCTCAGGTACATTATCGCCAGCACCCATAACGTAAGCAATATTTTGTCGGGTTATTTTCAAATCTCCAGTAACCAAAGTTGCTTGGGCTTTTGGAAAAAGCACCTGTTTGTGAATGTGTGGATAATCAATTTCTACAATGGATTTATCGTAAGTTTTTTCAGCGTTTTTGCAGTTTACGGTAAACAATCCGCTGGATGCGTTTTCACCAGCTGTTACTTTAAAATTAAATACCGCGGCTGCACCTTTTTTGTTCAGCGTTACAATATGACTTGCAGGTGACGCCGTCCATCCCTCTGGTAGATTGAGTGCCAGTTTGCCAGTGATTTTTTCTTTGTGAGCAACTACCGTTACCGAAATATCTTTTGATTGGCCAGTTGGTGCAACGTAAACCGAATTGTCGAGGTTAACCGTAAGGTCGGGTCGAATAGAAAAATCTTGCAGATTCTCACCAGCAACTCTATCTCTCCATTTGTACTGAACAGGAATCTTGTATTCCATCTCAATGCCATAAACAGATAGTTTAACCGTTACATCAAAAACTGGAGGGTTTTCTGGCAATCCTCTTAGGTGAATGTCGGCCACTTTGAACATATTCTTGTAGGGCTCGGTTAGCCAATAAGGTTGTGTAATAGCTGTTTTGAGAGGAATGGTATAGGGTAAAGTAAAATCTGTCCATTTGTTTGGTTCCACAATAGAAAAAGCAGCTGTATCGATACCCGCAATGGATAAATTCTCAATCGTTATGTCTTTCAATTGCCCTGTGTTAATTACACTGGTTTCAATTTTTATAGATTCGCCGATTACACCATATTCATTGTCGGTAACAGCCTCAAACCAAAGCCCTGATGCATCAACAATTAGATTGATGAGTGCCTCTTTTTTCCATTCTATCCATTGATTGGGGTGAGGGTAGGTATTCATTATGCGCAGCAATTCAACCATATCTGCAACCGAGGCAGCAGGATTCTGTGCGTCATAGTTGTCAATTATAGTGTTGATTTTTGATTGTATATCTTTTGATTTTGGAACTCTTCCCCAGCTTAAGTCAATACCATCAAATAGGTCGGTCTCAGCTTTTTCTCCTTTTACAAAATCGAGGTATTCAAATTGCTCACCTCTAAGAATATTGGCGCCAAAACCTTGACTTTTATGCTGGCTCCTACTTTCCATGGCAATCTGGTTGTTCCACTTACCGGTAATTGGATTATAACCGCCAACATCAACCCTAAGCATATTTGGGTTTTCTTGATAAGTTTCTGGTAAATCTTTGTTCCACCATGTGCTGGTGTTGTGATATAATCTTTTGGTGCGCCAGGCGGTTACTGTTTTTAATTGGTCTGGGAAAACACTAGGGTCAGCAGCCATTTCAAAAGCCTTTTCTGCTAAAACTGCCGATGCTGAATGATGTCCGTGTCCAGCATATTTTGTGGCTGGAAAACGCGTTACAATTACATCGGGTTGAAACTTGCGTATTACCCAAACAATATCCCAAAGCACTTCTCTTTCGTTACATTTTTCCAGCGTTTCTTTAGTTGATTTGGAGTATCCAAAATCTACCGCACGAGTAAAAAACTGCATGCCACCATCAATCTTTCTAGCTTCCATTAATTCTTGCGTTCTGAGCACGCCAATCAGTTCACCTTTTTCCGTTCCAATAAGGTTTTGACCGCCATCACCTCTTGTTAACGAGAGATATCCAGTTCGCACACGTTTTTCATTTGCCAGCCAAGAAATAAGTCGAGTGTTTTCGTCATCTGGGTGCGCAGCCAGATACAACACAGACCCTAATACATCAAGCTTTTTTAAGTCGTCCAGAATTTCGGACGAAGAAGCAGGAGCAGGATGATCCGCACCTTTTGGTACTGCCATTGTTTTTATGGTAAATGAAAGGATGGCTAGAATTAGAATAATGTTTCTCATAGTAATGTAGTGAGCTTTTATAACAGCCTAAGGCCACTTTTTGTTTCTAATGTAATCGTAAGACGCTTTTACCAAATCTTTCAAGACTTCTTTATCTATATCAGCAAGTTTGTTTACATAAAGGCACGATTTTCCGTTTTTGTATTTGCCTAATTTAGAAAGTAGCTCAGGGTAATTTTCTACCCCTCCCATAATGTATAAGGAGTGTTTTGCTTTTCTCGGGGAAAAGCCTGTTGCCATAAAGTCGCCTTCTTGTCCACTCGCGTATTTGTAATGATAAGTGCCAAAACCAATAATGCTGGGCCCCCACATTTTAGGAGGCTCACCAGTTACTTCTTTCATTAAATCCAAAATTTCATAGGCATCTAACCTCTTTTGTTCTGGTTCAACATTGTCTAGAAACTCCGTTACGCTAGCGTCGGTTATTTTGGTTTTTAGTTCGTACTTAGCCATTTTTCAATTTCTTTTTGCTTTTTACTAAAAAGTAAGCGCCGATTAACACAAAAGGAATGCTCAACCATTGCCCCATATTCAAGGTCATTGCTTCTTCAAAACTTACTTGATTTTCTTTCATGAATTCTATACAGAATCGGAACCCAAATAAGAGGATAAGGAATAATCCAAAAACTCCTCCTTGAC
>CBFICO010000026.1:0-23414 GCA_965661115.1 Salibacteraceae bacterium | reverse complement strand
TTGGAACTCAGGTAGTTCAGCTCAAAAATTGAATGGTGTAACTGCAGGTTCTTATCAGTTAAGAGTTGAAGACGCTGCTGGGTGTGATCACGATACGACTGTAGTAATAACTGCTCCTACTAAGGTTACAATTGGATTTATAAACGTTGTTGATAATGGAGAGAACAATGTTGAAGCAACAGCTAATGCAACAGGTGGTACACCTCCATATTCTTCTTACACTTGGTCTAATGGAGAAACAGATTCTACGGCTAAGAACTTACCAAACGGGGTTAACACAGTAACTGTAGTTGACGCTAATGGATGTTCTTTTGAAGCTCAGATTGATGTTTACAGTGAATACACTGGAATTGGCTTGTTAGCAAGAGAAGACGCAATGCGTATCTTCCCTAACCCAACAACAGGTATCATTAACATTGAGTTTAGCTTAACGTCTGAAGAAGATGTAACTGTTAGAGTAATGAACGCTGTAGGTGAAGTAATTGAAGTTACTGAGCAAACAAATGTTTCTAACGATAATATGCAAGTTGATATTACTGGATTTGCTTCAGGAGTTTACTTTATCGAAACTTCAATTGGAGCAGAGAAAGTGGTAAGCAGAATTCAATTATCTAAATAATTAGTTTAATTATATTTAAAAACCCCGACTTCGGTCGGGGTTTTTTTTTGCCTTTTTTTGTGCAAGAACATGAATAGGATAGATTACTGTTTACCTGGGACTTCAAGCGTAATTAGCAAAGAACTTATATTAATTGAGGAAGATGAGCCAGTTACTCAAGGAGACTTATTTGTTCTCAGTGGGTTTAGGACAGAGAACAGATATTACTACAAAACAGCTGAGTTAAACTTTACCTCTGTTATCGAGTGTGATTCAGACCCTGAACTGGAGATTGCAGATACAGATATTTTTGGGTACGAGTCTAACTTGTCTAATGCACTAAAAGATATTGAAAGTGGTAAACTGCAAAAAGTAGTTGTTTCAAGACAGTTACGGCTTACCGGAAAGTTAAATACCGGGGCTTTATTCCTTGATTTAGTGGAGAAGCATCCAAATGCGTTTGTATACCACTTACAACTAAATGGTAAAGGTTACATTGGAGCTACGCCAGAGGTTTTAATTCGTAAAAAACACGATGATGTTTATGTGGATGCATTGGCTGGAACATTAAATACCGAGGCATTAAAAAATGGATCAACATGGAGTGATAAGGAGTATCGAGAGCATGCCCTTGTAACTGAGTTTATTTCTAATGTTTTTATAAAGAATAATATTTTACATGAAGTCTCAGAGCGAAAGACAAAACATGCCGGTTCGGTTGCACATTTGTACCAGCAAGTAAAAGGGACACTAAACACTGGAATGTCTTTTCAAAGTCTAATTAATGATTTACATCCGACTCCAGCAGTGTGTGGAATTCCCGTAAATGTTGCAAAAAGGTGGATTGAAGAATACGAACCAAATAGAGGCTATTATACAGGTTATCTAGGTTTCATTGGTAAGAATGATGCTCAATTATATGTAAATCTCCGTTGTTTAGAGTACAACTCAGAAAATACCGTCTTATATGTCGGTGGTGGTATTGTAGAAGGTTCTAATTTTGAATCTGAACTGCTTGAAACAAAACACAAAGCAGAGACTCTTTTGTCTTCAATACGAAAGTTTCATACAATAAAAGCTTGAATACAGATAAGCATACAGCAGTAGTAGCAGCTAAATCATTTAAAGCCATAGGAGGGGAAATAATTATAGTTTCTCCAGGAAGTAGAAATGCACCCTTGGTGCAAAGTTTTACTTCTGAACGGCTTGAATTGATTTCAATAGTAGATGAACGTTCTGCGGCATTTATAGCTCTGGGTATTGCAATTCAGAAAAACAAACCTGTTGGACTATGTTGTACTTCTGGTTCTGCATTATTGAATTATGCACCGGCTTTGGCGGAGGCATATTATCTAAATCTTCCCTTAATAGTGTTTTCCGCGGACAGACCAGAGCACCTTATTGATCAAGGTGTTGGGCAAACCATTCAACAGCAAAACGTATTTTCTAATTTTCAGAAATCATTTTTACAACTTCCTTTACAGATTACTGTAGATAAAGCTCCAGATCTTTACAATAAAATTCAGGCGACCATGAGCGAGAGTATTTCTGGCAATAAAGGTCCTGTTCATCTCAATATTCCTTTTGATGAGCCGTTGTATAATCAATCTGAAAGTTCTAATTTCCTATCGTCAGTACAAAAAATCAATATTGAAAAACCCAATTTTCAATTTCCGGCTGCCCTAGCATACGCCGTGAAATCCGATAGGAGAATAATGATTATTACGGCGGTGTTGTCCAAAAACAACGAACTAAATCAACTGATTAATGAATTTTCAAATTTTGAAAATGTTATCATTCTGAAAGAACACACAAGTAATTTAAACGATGAAAGAGCTATTTCAACAATTGACAGAGTGCTTGAACTTGTGGATGAGTCACATCGGCCAGATGTTGTAGTTACCTTGGGGGAGCAAATTATATCAAAAAGAATTAAAGCTTTTGTTGCTCAATCTGATTGCAAGCATTGGCATATTTCTGAAGGAGGTATTGAACGAAATACATTTGGAAAATTAAGAGGTGTTGCTCGAGGAAAAGCGGAAGAAGTGCTACAAATTTTACACGAGAATATCCTCAAAAAAGTAAATTCAGATTATCGAGAAAAATGGCTGAGATTAGATGCCCTTGCTCAAGAGAGGCATGTTGCATTTACTGTAGATATACCTTACTCAGACTTTTTTGTATTTAAAAAGATTCAAGAGATACTTCCTTTCAATTATCATTTGCAATCTGCCAACAGTAGTGTAGTACGCTACTTTCAGTTGTTTAAAGATTTAAAAACCAAATATTTTCATGCCAATAGAGGTACATCGGGTATTGATGGCAGTACCTCAACAGCAGTAGGTTATTGCTATGCTGCAAATGAACCTACCTTATTGGTTACAGGAGATTTGAGTTTTATGTACGACTCCAACGGGTTATGGAATAACATTAAATCTCCTCTGTTGCGCATAATTGTGATTAATAACAGTGGAGGCGGTATTTTTAGGATAATACCAGGACCTCAATCTGTAAAGGGTTTCGAAGAATATTTTGAAGCACAACATCAAACTAGTTTTGAAGGGATTTGTAACACTATGGGTGTGGATTATCAATGTGCTAGCAATGAAAAGGAACTTGATAACGCATTGGATTCATTCTTTGAAATCTCTACGGTAACCAAAGTTTTGGAAGTGAAAACGCCAAACACAGAAAACGATAAGGTTCTAAAATCTTATTTTAAGTATATCAAAACAGGTAATCGTGAAGAAGTGGATTAAGGCTTTCCGGTTACAAACCTTACCACTCGCATTCTCTTGCATTTTGATTGGTTCGGGAATTTCAGTTTTTCAAGAGGAGTTTAACCTACAGGTGTTTTTGTTAGCGATACTTACAGCAACACTGCTACAGATATTAAGTAACCTAGCTAACGATTATGGCGACGCAATTTCTGGCGTAGATAATCATGGTAGGCTTGGCCCACAAAGAGCCATACAAAGTGGTGAGATTACACAAAGCGAAATGAAAATTGCAGTAATTCTTTTCAGTGTTTTATCTCTTTTATCGGGCTTGTGGTTGCTATTGAATGCATTTGGTGAAATTTCTTTGAGCTTTATTACCCTGTTTTTACTTGGAATTCTGTCTATTGCTGCGGCAATAAAGTACACGGTAGGAAAAAGTGCGTATGGTTATTCAGGACTGGGTGATATAGCAGTATTTATTTTTTTCGGCTTGGTTGGTGTCGGCGGAAGTAATTTCTTGCACACTAACCAACTGGATTTGGAAACACTATTACCAGCCGTAACTATTGGCTTATTTGCGATGGGGGTATTAAATCTAAACAACTTACGAGACATTGAAAACGATGCTAAATTCGGCAAAAACACGGTCATAGTTAAGTATGGTGTAACGTGGGGAAAAAACTATCATTACGCACTGCTGTGCATTGGGTGGTTGACATTTGTAACCTACCTCTTGTTATTGAGTGCACCTTTATTGACGTTTTTACCAGTGTTCTCACTCCCGATTTTTATTGCTAACGCTATGGCAGTTAAAAATCACCAGGAGCCAAAAGAGTTAATTGCAAAGCTTAAACAGTTGGCCATAGCAACTTTTCTGTTTTCAGTTTTATTTTTCGTTTCATCATTTCTTCAATGAAAGCCGAATTTTTTCCATATGAGTTAGATTTTAAGTTACCTGGGGGAACTTCGAGAGGTGTATTAAAAACCAAGAGTACTTATTTTCTTAAGCTTTCCGAAAACGATAAAACAGGCTGGGGTGAGATTGCACTGTTCAGAGGACTGAGCTGTGATGATAAGCCCGATTTTGAATCAAAATTAGCCTGGCTTAAACACCAAATTGAAGTAGGTGAGTCTGTATTGGAACTCCTCCCTTCACTTCGCGAATGGCCTTCCATTCGGTTTGGGCTAGAGCAAGCCTATTTATCGTTAGAAGCTGAAAACCCTTTTCATTTATTCGATACCGATTTTATTGGTAAGCAAATACCAATAACTATTAACGGTCTTATTTGGATGGGTTCTTATGAGTCCATGCTCAAACAGATTGAAGAAAAGTTGGAACAAGGTTTTAACTGCATTAAAATTAAAATTGGTGCTATCAATTTTGATGAGGAAGTTTCACTACTCAAAAGAATACGATCAGAATTTGATAAAAACACAGTTGAGCTTAGGGTTGATGCAAACGGCGCATTCTCCATGGAGGAGTCAATGGAAAAGTTACAAGCTTTGGCAGCATTGGATGTTCACTCAATTGAACAACCGATTAAGGCGAGGCAAATAGATGCAATGCGTGAGCTTTGCGTATCAACACCGTTGCCGATTGCGTTAGATGAGGAACTGATTGGAGTAAACCAATTTATTGATAAAGTGGAACTTCTCGAAGATATTACGCCTCAATACATCATACTAAAGCCGTCGCTAGTTGGCGGATTTGAAAGTTGCGATGAGTGGATTGAAATTGCTGAAAGTCTTGAAATAGGCTGGTGGGTCACCTCTGCTTTAGAGTCTAATATTGGGTTGAACGCAATAGCCCAATATGTAAGTTCAAAACATATTACTATGCCACAGGGTTTAGGTACCGGTTCTTTATTTAAAAATAATATCCCCTCTCCACTTAAAGTTAAAAATGCTGCTTTAGAATACAATCCTTCAGAAGCATGGGATTTAACCCAACTTAGGTAAGCTTGAAATATGCACGAAGATTTTAGCATAAATGGCTTGTCGCCATCGGAGTATTGTAATCAAACTCCTCTCGACGAACGGATGAAAGCAGTGCAAAATGAGATTTTATCTTTTAGTGAAGATAAATTGTTCAATTTTCAGTCCTCTGGAACTACTGGGAAACCAAAACAGCTACAGTTTTCATTTAATCAATTAAAAGCGTCTTCTGAAATTACCCACAAGGCTTTTAATCTTTCTCCTAAATCTAAAGTCTTACATGCGTTACCTATGATTTATGTTGCTGGTAAAATGATGTTGTATAGATCGTTGATAATGGGTTACGATTTGTGGATTACTGAAGCAAAAATTACTGCAGATTCAGTTAAGTTTTGGCCTGAAACGATTGATTTTGCACCACTTGTTCCCTTGCAGGTACAACGGGTTGTAGATCTTGATAAAAATATGTTCTCCCACTTCTCTATGGTGTTGATCGGTGGAGCACCAATATCAAATCAGTTGGTAAAACAAATTCAACAACTTTCAAGCACCTCATTTTACGAATCCTACGGTTCTACAGAAACGCTTACGCATATTGCATTGCGCAATATTTCTAATCATGAAATAGCATTTACGGCGTTGCCTACCATCACTTTGACCAGTAAAAATGATCAATTGGAAATTTATGCACCACACATTTCTGAGAGTACATTGGTAACCAATGATGTGGTAGAGTATATCTCAGAAAATCAATTCATTTGGAAGGGTAGGGCAGATTACGTTATAAATAGTGGAGGTGTAAAAATCCACCCAGAACAAATTGAATTAAAACTAGCTTCCGAAATCGACTCAACGTTTATTGTAGCAGGTATTCCTCATGATAACCTCGGAGAACAGGTTGTTTTAATTGTTGAAGGTAAGTCGGAAAACTTTGTTAATGTTGATTTCTCTATGTTGTCAAGATTTGAAGTGCCAAAACGAGTATTCTTTCTTGAAAATTTTGCTTACACCGAATCCGGAAAAGTGAAAAGAATAGAAACTATCAATCTACTCAGTTTGTGAGTGCTTAGCGTAATTCTCCCATCGCTCCAAGACATTTTTCAGATCTTCTGGTAACTCAGAATTAAAGCGCATGAATTCGTTTTTGGTTGGATGCTCAAAACCTAGTGTTTTTGCATGCAATGCTTGTCTGGGTAGTAACTTAAAGTTGTTTTCTACAAACTGTTTGTATTTAGTAAAGGTGGTTCCTTTCAGGATTTTATTGCCACCATATTCAGGGTCGCCAAAAAGCGGGTGCCCAATATGTTTAAAGTGTGCACGAATTTGATGGGTTCTACCTGTTTTTAGTTTGCACTCCACCGAGGTTACATATCCAAACCGTTCCAAAGTTCTGTAGGTTGTAATTGCTACCTTACCGTATTCACCATCTTCAAAAACAGACATTACTTTTCTGTTTTTTAAACTTCTGCCTATGTGCCCCTCAATAATTCCTTCTTCAGCGGGTTCGCCCCAAACCAAGGCATGATATGTTCTTTCGGACGTTCTATTAAAAAACTGTTTTGCTAAATGACTATGTGTAAACTCTGTTTTGGCAATAACCATTAATCCCGATGTGGCTTTGTCTAATCGGTGCACAATTCCAGGTCTGTCAGTACCATTAGAAGTGGGAAGGTTACTGAAATGGTAGGCGAGCGCATTTACCAAGGTTCCTGACCTATTTCCAAAACCCGGATGAACAACCAAACCAGCGTTTTTATTGATTACTAGTAATTCCTCATCTTCATAAACTATATCCAGCGGAATATTTTCGGGAACTATCTCTAGTTCTTCCTTTTCTTCTGGAACTAGTAAAACTATGGTATCCCCTGGTTTTACTTTGTAATTGGGTTTTACAACAATATCGTTTACAAGCAAACAGCCTGCTTTACAAGAAACTTGAATTTTATTTCGAGAAATGTTTGGTATTCGGTCTATCAAGAATTTATCTACCCTAAGTGGTTGTTGGCCCGTATCAACTTCAATCGTTTTATAGACGTACAAGTCTTCTTGCTCTTCCTCTTCGTTCACCATACTTATTTGGCAATAATTATTTTGGAAGAAACAGTTTCTCCATTTTGATTGGTTGACATTAAAATGTAAATCCCATTTTCTAGATGATTAGCATAGTAAATTTCTTGGGGTATATTCCAGCTTTCAACCATGCGTCCTTGCAAATTGTACAGTTCAATTTTTGCATCGGTGCCAATGCCCAAAAGTGAAAATTGACCAGTGCTTGGATTTGGGAAAACATTGAACGGCTCCAATTCTACTGCATTTTTCTTTTTATTAAGTGGTTTTTCAGATCCATCTCCAAAATCGGCTCGCATCATTACAGTACCCTCAAATTGAGAATTAAACCAAACTCCTTCTATTTGAGATATGAAAGTATTACCTGTATTGTTGTAATTTATATCGAACCCAACATAGGTCTTTGTTGCAGAAAGTTGTTCCCAGCCAATGTAAAAATCACCTTCAACTATTATATCTTCCGATAAAACGTGGCGCATAAAATCACCAGGTGCTTTATTCTGAACTTCTAACGCGCCAGATTCATAAATTGGTGCAGAACTTAAATTGTTGTATACCTTAATATTTACACGGTGTTTAGCAGTAGTCTGCTCAAAAGTTTGTACAAAGTTTATGAGAATGCTTTTTAGTGTGTCTTTTACAGGTGCGTTGAAACGCATGGCAATGTTGGTTCCAATTTCGTTTAGGAAATAGGTTTTTTCAGCCGATTTATCGTCATAGCTGTAAAATCTATCAAATACCTGAAAGTGATACAACGTATCGTTACTTCTATATACATCTTGAGATGAAAACGTCTCGAATTGCACCTTAAAATATTGTCGTTCTTCTTCGTATATAGGGAACTGATAGTTGTTTGGAGCTTGACTAATTTCGTAGGGTAGGGTAGTTCTTTCTTCTACAGAACTCTGTACTTTTTGATTGGATAAAAAACTATAGTTGATATCATTTGCTTTGTACACCTTGTATCTAGAGGTAAGAATATCAGAGGTAAAACTCAAATTTCTCAATTCTAGATTTACGGTATCCATCATAAACTTACCTGGGTCGGTTTTGTAGTGCTCATACGGTATGGCGGTATATTCTTTCAACAGGGAACGGATTGGATTTACAATAGCAAAATCTTTTATTTCATCGTTTACACCGCCTCCCTCAATTAATCGGATATAATCTATATGCCAATGATCGAAATTACCCGATTGTGTTGCGTAGTTTTTAAAACGAAAACGAAACCCATTTTGTAAGTAGTTGGTGTCTTTTATATGAATAGATACTCGCTCAAAAGGCTTTGTTGTATCTCCGCCCATGCCCCACACTCGATTCCATCTATTGGTTGTAACATCGTAAAAATCCAATACCAACGAGTCTTCGGCTTCAGGAAGGTCGCCGTAGCCTTGCGCTTGATAAAAGAAACTGAAATAAATGGAGTCGTTCAAACTGTAACGTTGACGATTACCAACTGAAATTTCTTTGTCATACAAGTTAATCGGTTTGGAAATTAAAAAGTCAGAAATTCCGTAGGTTAATCTTGACGAATTATCGTATGGTAAGCCTGTACTATCAAGACCGTCAAAAGTGAGTACCCCAATTGTCGGTTGCCCTTTAGACATGGTGGTGTTTATGTATGGGCCTCTAGCTATCCAGAGGCTAAAATCATCGTCTCTTCCATAAATGTTAGATTCACTTGAATTGTACAAAACACTATCTGGCTTGTGATTTATAATTCTTGTAATTCCGTTTTGAACATAGAAACTAGACGTAGGAAAAACGCTAATAGAATCCACTTTAAAAAACACTTCGGCGGTATCAAAAAACACAATGTTCATGGTCTTAGCTACGGTACTATCCAGATTTCCTGCGACGGGATCAACACGATAATCATAAACCGTGTCCAATTTAAATTCGATAGAATCTACTCCAACACCGTCCACAACAAATTTGTAGCTGGTAGAGTCAAAAATTGAGGGGTGATTAAAATCCTTATGAAATACTTTGATGTGATTTTTAGAGAAATCGTCAATTACCGGAAGTTCTAGCGTGTTAAACAAGTAGCGAATGGTGCTATCCCCATCGGCTCTTGAGCCAAATTGTTTTTTAGATACCTGATTCGCTTTGTATTGCTCGGCTCGATAAGGTAATGTGCCTAATTCTTCTTGCGCTTGTGCACCAAAAACAACAACTAGGCTGAAAAAAATAGAATATAGTTGCTTAAAATTCATTTGGGACATCCTCTGTTTGTAGGCTATCAATCGGTATTTCAGGGATTTTATTGCTGTCTAGTGTTAAGAAAACTTGCACAGCAGAGCCCAAGAATAAAATTTCGTCGTTTTTATAATCTGGAATTTGTCTATAGATTCTAGCATTAGATGAATCTTCGGCAGTAAACTCTTCATCCGTAACCATAGAACCGATAATCAATCCAGCTTGCATTACCTTTTCTTTTGCTTCTTCCATTGTCATTCCAATTAAAATTGGAACAGGAGTGAACTGATCACTTTTGCCTCCTCCAAACACTAAATCAACGCTTGAACCTTGATTGAGTTTGGTTCCTGGTTCTAATTCCGTACTGTCAATTTCAACTCTTTCTAGGCAATCTACACATACAGATGGAATGTAGGAAATGTTACCAACTTTTAATCCAATAGATTGAAATTGGGCAATTACGTTTCGTTTGTCGTCGTACTTTAGGTTAGGTAAGCTTACTTGAGGCGCGTTATAGGCACTAATGGTTACATATATTTTTCGTCCTTCTTTTACAAAAGCCCCAGAATCTGGTTTTTGTTCGATAACCAACCCACCTTGACTTTTTTCTACAAAAACAGAGTCCATTATTTGGTAGCTCAGTTTTTGAGATTTCAGATAATTTTCCAATTCAGTTTCATGAAAAGACCGTAAGTCTGGAACTTTTATAGTTTCACCGTGCAATGTGATTACATCTAAATAAGTGAGCAAAGCCCAAATACCCACAATCACCATTACTAAATAAACCCCAATGCTCACCCAAAACGCTTTGGAGAAAATAAATTTTATTATCCTAACTAGTGCCATACAATAGCGGCAAAGATAGCATTCTTGCTTGCCCTTACAGTGTTAGTAATTCTATTAATAAGTAATGAAATCAACAGGTTTTGCCTCAATAAACTGAAAATAAATTTGATAAAAATCTTTAGCTATGTCAAAGCCTAATATTGCTCTTATTTGTGGAGGTTTTACCGACGAATTCGCAATTTCATTAAAGAGCGCTGAATTGTACTTAAAAAACTTATCGACGGAAAAGTACCGAGTATTTAAGTTGGTATTGGACAATAGCGGGTGGCAAGCATTTAATTCAAAAGGTGGGTTATTACAGTTTAACCCTGCCAATTTTACCATAGAAGAGCGAGGTGAAAAGCTTTCGATTGATGGGGTGGTTAATACCATTCACGGCACGCCTGGAGAAGACGGAAAACTTCAAGGCTACCTAGATGTTTTGGGTATAAAATATATGGGCTGCAATGTGTTAGCTAGTTCGCTTTCGTTTAATAAAGGGTTTTGCAATCACTTTTTAGAGAAACAAGGAATATTGGTTCCAAATTCAAAACTGGTTTACGAAATAGATGACTTAAATGAAGAAGCGATAATTGAAGAATTGGGCTTACCCTGTTTTGTAAAGCCAAATGATGCGGGATCAAGCCTTGGGGTTTCGAAAGTGAAAACAATCGAAGAGTTAAAACCATCAGTGGAGTTAGCTTTTTCGTTAGGACAGCGCGTACTTATAGAAAGCTCGGTACAGGGATTGGAATTAACTTGTGGAGTGGTGCGAAAAAACGGAGTACCAACTCCAGTTGCAGTAACTGAAATTCAGTTTGAGGCCGAATTTTTCGATTACGAAGCGAAATACAATTCTAACACAACTCAAGAAATAACACCTGCTAGAATAGACAAAGAAACCTTCGATGAGTGTATGCGACTTTCGGTAGATATCTACAAAAAGCTTGGCTGTAATGGTTTTTTTAGAGCAGATTATATTCTACATGAAGGCAAATTGTATTTAATTGAAGTAAACACCGTTCCAGGTATGTCTGCAGTGAGTTTGTTGCCTCAAATGCTAGATTACGCTGGTATGAGTTTGCCTGAATTACTTGATGAGGAGATATCAGGTCTATTAAACTAAAACCCTAAATCCTTTACAAAATCTTCAATTTTTGATTGAAGCTCATTATAAGCAGTCTCGTATTCTCTTGCGGAAGATAGTTTATCTCCTCTCACACTTATGTAGAACTTGATTTTAGGCTCGGTTCCAGAAGGGCGAGCAGTAATGATACTTCCATCTTCTAGCACCAATTGAATCACATTTGATTTTGGTAACTCAATTCCTTTAATCGCCCCAGAACTTAAATTCAATTCTTCTTGCGATTGATAATCTCGCAATAAGGAAACACCAATCCCAGTAACTTCTTTTGGTGGGTTTGAGCGCAAATCGCTCATCATTTTTTGAATTTCATTACTTCCTTCAATACCTTTTTTGGTAATTGAAATCAGCTTCTCTTGATAGTGTGCAACGTTTTGGTAGATACCGAGCAATTCATTGAATAATGAACTTCCTGCTTTTTTTGCCTCAGCTGCTGCTTCGCAAATCATTACAGAAGAGATAACAGCGTCTTTATCTCTAACAAAATCATCAATCAAATAGCCATAACTTTCTTCACCACCCACGATGAATTTTTCACGTCCTTCTTTCTTTTTAATGATTTCAGCAATCCATTTAAAGCCAGTAAGGGTGTTGTAAGTTTTTACTTTGTATTGGTCGGCTACTTCAGTGAGTAATTCACTGGTAACTATGGTTTTGCAAATAAACTGATTGCCGTCTAAACCGCCAGATTTTTGCCATTTGTTTAGCATATAATTCACCAAAATAGCTGCAGTCTGGTTACCATTAAACAAAACGAATTTTCCTTTATTGTCTTTTACAGCGATACCAACTCGGTCGGTATCAGGGTCGGTTCCTAAAACAATATCGGCGTTGGTTTTTTGAGCTCGGTCTATTGCTAATTTAAGCGCAGCAGCCTCTTCTGGATTTGGCGATTCTACCGTAGGGAAGTTTCCATCGGGAGTGGCTTGCTCTTCCAATACCTCTACATTTTGATAACCCAATAAATCAAGCACCTGCGGTATTGATTTTACACCCGTTCCGTGTAATGGAGTATAGACTACTTTCAGGTCTGATTCGTGTTGTTCTGAGGCAACACTAGAAATACTCTCCCAATAGTTTCTATCTGTTTCAACACCCAACGGAATAATATTCCAACTTCTATAATCTGTTTTAACTTCAGAAGGAGTTTTGATTTTTCGAACTTCTTCAATTACGTTTTTATCGTGTGGAGGCACTAGTTGTGCGCCATCTTCCCAATACACTTTATAGCCGTTGTATTCGCTTGGGTTGTGAGATGCAGTGATTACGATGCCCGCTTTACAATCATTTTTTCTAACCGCATAAGAAAGCTCAGGAGTTGGTCTGAGCGACTCAAACAAGTATGCTTCAAAACCATTCGCAGCCAAAATCTCCGCAGCTTTTCGTGCAAATAGGTCAGAGTTATTTCGACTATCGTGTGCTATGGCAACAGCAATTGGTTCGCCTTTAAACGCCTTTTTTAAATAATTAGCAAGTCCTTGAGTAGCCATTCCGATGGTATAGTTGTTTACTCGGTTAGTTCCAACACCCATAATACCTCTTAATCCACCGGTTCCAAAGTCTAAATCTTTGTGGAAAGCCTCCAGTAAATCCTGCCCATTTTCATTAATCAGTCGTTGAACTTCTATTCTAGTTTCCTCATCAAAGCTCGGGTGTAACCACTGTTTTGCTTTTTCTTGTATATCCATTCCTTAAACAATTTTGAATGTTGAGTTTTTAATTTTGAATTGTCTTTCTTGCGCTATAGACTTTGATAGACAATTCAAAATTCAACATTAAAAACTCAAAATTTACAATCCAGCCAACTGCTCTTCAATAACTTTTATCTTTTGTTCAGCGTCAGCTTGTTTTTTCTTTTCGGCTGCTACTACCGCTTCTGGAGCATTATTTACAAAACGCTCATTGCCTAGCTTTTTTATCACCGAGTTCAAAAAACCTTGTGTGTATGTCAGTTCTTCTTCCAACTTTTGTTTCTGTGCTTCTACGTCAACCGTTCCCGCAAGTGGAATATAAAATTCGTTGCTTCTTACAATAAATGAGTGAGCTCCTTCAACCTTATCGTTTACTTTTTCAACTTGCTCAATATTACCCAGCTTTTCAATGATAGATGTTAAGCTGTCGTTGTATTTACCGTTAACTTTTAATGAAAGTTCAATCGGGTTTTTCTGTGCTAGATTTTGTTTTTTTCTGAACGTTCTAATTTCCGCAACAATTTCTGTCATAGCGTCAAAATCGGATAGCAACTCATTGTTTACAGCTCCCAACTCTGGATACTTGTTCACTACAATGCAATCTTCATCAGAGCGTTCAGTAATTGCATGCCACACCTCTTCGGTTAAGAAAGGCATAAATGGGTGCAGTACCGACATTAGGTTTTCTAGCAATTGGATACTTGCATCGTAAGTTGCTTTGTCAATCGGCGTTTGGTAGGCAGGCTTTACAATTTCTAGATACCACGAGCAGTAGCTGTCCCAAATCAATCGATAGATGGACATCAATGCTTCAGATATTCTGAATTCTGAAAACTGTTTGTCAATCTCCGCCAATTCAGCATTAAAGCGGTTTTCAAACCATTCGATAGCCATTTTTGAATGTGCTGGTTGTTCTATAGTATCCGAAACTTTCCAGCTTTTATTTAAACGCAATGAGTTCCAAATTTTATTGGCAAAATTTCTCCCTTGTTCGCAAAGGGCTTCATCAAACATTAAGTCACCACCAGCTGGAGAGGAGAGCAATAATCCAACGCGAACACCGTCTGCCCCAAAATCATCAATAAGCTTCAGAGCATCAGGTGAATTACCTAATGATTTACTCATTTTTCGACGTTGTTTATCTCTAACCATTCCAGTGAAATAAACATCCTTAAACGGTATTTTACCTTTAAACTCAACGCCTGCCATAATCATTCTGGCTACCCAGAAGAAAATAATATCGTGACCCGTAACCAGGGTAGAAGTAGGGTAGTAATAATCGTATTCTGAACTTCCGTTTTCGTTAAATCCGTCGAACACAGATATTGGCCACAACCAGCTCGAGAACCATGTATCCACAACATCCTCATCCTGAGTTAAATCGCTCATTTTAAGCTCTGGTTGCTCTTTTTGAAGAATAGTTAATGCTTCTTCGGCTGAATTTGCAACCGCATATTTTCCGTTTGGTGCGTACCAAGAAGGAATTTGCTGTCCCCACCACAACTGACGAGAGATACACCAGTCTTTTACGTTTTCTAACCAGTGGCGATAAACGTTCTCAAATTTCTTTGGGTGAAAATTAATCTCGCCACTAGTAACCGCCTCTAGTGCAGGTTTAGCCAGTGATTCCATTTTTACAAACCACTGAGTAGAAAGCTTTGGTTCAATAACAGCAATGGTTCTTTCTGAACGACCTACTTTGTTTTGAATGGTTTCAATTTTTTCAACCTGACCTAATTTGTCAAGGTCTTCAATGATTTTCTTTCGAACATCAAAACGATCTTCACCAATATAAAAGCCAGCTTTTTCATTTAAGCGACCTTTATCGTCAATAATTTCAATGGTTTCTAATCCGTGTTTTAATCCAAGATTATAATCGTTGATATCGTGTGCAGGGGTAACTTTTAAGCATCCTGTACCAAATTCCATATCCACATATTCGTCCAAAATGATTGGCACTTCACGATTAACCATAGGAATGATAACCTTTTTGCCGTGCAAGTGCTTAAAGCGCTCATCTTTTGGGTGAATACAAACGCCTGTATCGGCCAAAATAGTTTCTGGTCGGGTAGTGGCTATGGTCAAAAATTCGTTGCTTCCAGCAACTTGGTATTTGCAATAATAAAGTTTAGAGTTTTCCTCAGTATGTATTACCTCTTCGTCTGAAACTGCGGTTAAACCAACCGGATCCCAGTTAACCATTCTTACTCCACGGTAAACCAAGCCTTTGTTGTACAAATCCACAAATACCGCTTGAACCGCTTTGTTCATTTCTGGATCCATGGTAAAATGCGTTCTGTCCCAATCGCAAGAAGCACCTAGTTTTTTAAGTTGATCTAGGATAATCCCGCCATACTTTTCTTTCCATTCAAAAGCGTGTTCCAAGAATCTTTCTCTTCCTATGTCTTCTTTTTTGATGCCTTGTTCGGCCAATAGTTTTACCACCTTGGCTTCGGTAGCAATAGAGGCGTGGTCAGTACCCGGAACCCAACAGGCATTTTTACCTTGCATACGTGCACGGCGAATCAAAACATCCTGAATGGTATTGTTAAGCATGTGCCCCATGTGTAGAACACCCGTTACGTTTGGCGGAGGAATTACAATGCTGTAGGACTCTCTTTCGTCTGGAGAAGAAGCAAAGAAATTTTGCTCCATCCAGTGTTTGTACCATTTAGACTCTACCGTTGCGGGTGAATATTTACTCGAAAGTTCCATGAAACTAGGCTTAAATTTTGGGTGGCAAAAGTAGCGGTTCTGTTTACAAATCGCTACTTCAAATTATCTCTATTCCGGCTTTAGTGATTCGTCTTAAAACTAATGTTGAATTACAAGTTTTTGAGCAGGAAAGCTTCTTTCTGGTGAATTGAATTTTACAAAGTAAACTCCATTGTTAAAAGTTGAAACATCAATACTGAATTTTTGAATTCCATTCTCAAGGTTTAAATAGTGAACTAATTTTCCTGATCGGTCGAAAATTTTTAATTCCGCTAAGTTCGTAGGAGTATCATGTAACTGAAAATTAACTAATTGGTCAGAAGGAATTGGAAACATTTCTAAGTCCGGTATACCTGAATTTGACCAGCCCTTGGATTGACCTATTAAATCACATGCGTCTCCAACGCAACCTCTGCTATCTGTTTTAATAACCCAATAATTACCTTCAATTCCAACCCTCCAATTACTTCCATAACCACAGGCTAGATACCCACCATTTGTTGTGGGTGCAATATCTAAAAGTTCATCGTAGTTCCCATCCATAAACCCAGTTAAACTATGCAACCTTTCCCATAAAAGCTCCCCTTCTTTGCTTATTTTTAGTAAGTATCCATTGGTAACTGGTATGTTCATAGTGTAATCGTGTGGAATAGAACCACAACCAATTAAAGACCCGTCTATATTCTCTTTTATACTGTATATTATTGCGTTACGTTCTCTTACTTCTATCGTTTTAGTCCATAAAATCTCCCCAAGATTGTTCAGTTTATATACATGTCTTTGTTTAGTGCCTCTACTGGGTTTGTCAGGTTTTCCATATACAAATACGTAAAAACCACCATATTTTGAAACAATTAAACTACTAATGTTATGGTGTGAGGAATCAATGAAAGGTCTTTCCCAAATAGTACTTCCCAAGTCATTTGTTTTTAAAAGCCAAGTAAACTTCAATTTTTCACCGCTATTTTTTTCTTTTTCTGTTATAACAGAAAGAATGTAACCTCCATCAAGACATTCTTTTACATTTTTTAAATAGTATTTGGTATTTCTATTACCAAATATTGTGTCCATATGCAATTGTCCGTTATTATACGCAGAACTAATAAAAAACGTACTATTTTGAAAGGAACTATCTAAATAAGCCCCCCCAAATGAAATATATTGCTTGGTTCTATTGTTCCAAAATGTACTCCGAAAGCTCTCAAGGGAAGTTGAATTATATTTTACAAAAGAAAGACTGTCGAAAGATTCAGTTAAAATTGGAAAAGTTGATCTTCCACTAACTAAATAGTTATTTCTTACACTTTCCAGATGGGTTTTGAATTCACCATACCCCAACTATGGGTATTGTCTTTCTCCGAACACATTTGTTTCAAGTACTCTGCCACTGAAGTCAATATTCTCCACTCTAATTTCTCCAAATTTTGTTGTACCACCTGAGCCAATAATAATGTATGAAGTGTCTGTAAGGTGAATGAGGTTAGCCGTGCCTTGATAACCATTACCTGGATAAAGGCCATTCGGGCTTATGTTAAAGGTGGTTTGTGCTTCCATTATGGGCGCAAATGCCAGAGAAAGGGTAGCTACGAAAATTATTTTTAAAGTGGAAAGGGAATTCTGCATTGGGTCTTTAACGCTATTAGTTCGTCAAAAACTTAAAAGTACAAAATTTAGCACTAGGGTAATGGGGTTAATGATTTGTTAAAGACCATTTACACTAATAAAATGAATCTAAATTTGCTTTGTAAACTTTTTAAAACAAGAAATTATGAAAAATGCAATCATCGCAACTTTTGTTGCACTAATGGGCGTTTTTGGTGCAAATGCTCAACTAGATATTGAGAGTGGCGCTAAAATCGAATTCGAGAAAGATGTGCACGATTACGGTAACCTTACACAAGGTGAGCCAGCTGTGTACGAGTTTAAATTTACAAACACAGGTAATGAGCCATTAATTATCTCTAATTCTAGAGGTTCTTGCGGTTGTACTGTTCCACAATGGCCAAGAGAGCCAATTGCTCCAGGAAAATCTGCTAGTATCAAAGTTAAATACGATTCAAACAGATTAGGTCCAATTAATAAGTCGGTTACCATTACGTCTAACGCAATTGACAACCCAACTAAGGTTATCCGTATTAAAGGTAGCATTGCTCCTAAGCCTGCAAATGCAGCGCCTACTCAAGAGCCTTCACCAATGGCTCCAAAGGCAAACTAGAATTTAGAAATACATATTTTTTAAAACCCTTCTTCTCATTTGAGTTGAAGGGTTTTTTTGTGTTTTGCAGGCTGTTAATTATCTACAGACTGTCAGTTCGAGTGATTTTGTGGAGCTTGCGGAACAAAATTGTATCGAGAACTATTTTATTTGGAAGGACTTCTCGATACATTTTAATCTCAGCTTTCAGCTTCAATTAAAACACTCGAAGTGACAGGGTGTTTTTTTAACCAACAATTTCTACTTCCGTCAACCGGACTAATGTCAGTTCCCTGTCTGCCGAACAGGCAGGGAATGATTCTGTGTAGTTTACGGAACAAAATTGTATCGAGAACTATTACTTTGGTCTTATGCCAAATGAACCAAAGTTTCACTGTTATTACGTCTACATTTTATTATGTAATGACAAGACTTATTACACTGGTGTTACAAACAATATTTCCAGAAGAATGATTGAGCACGAAACTGGTGAAAATCCTTCCAGTTATACATTTTTTAGAAGGCCACTAAAATTAGTTTTCTATACTGAATTTAGCAACGTAGAATTTGCAATTGAGAAAGAAAAACAAATTTAAAAGTGGTCAAAAAAAAAGAAGCGAGCCTTGATAAATGGCGAGTATGAAACGCTACCAAATCTGAGTAAAAAAAACTTCCATTAGTTCTCGATACAATTCTCCTGCGTCGAATCACTCGAACTGACAGATTACTGTTTTTTTTAATTACTGATCATTTCTTCAGTTTGAAAAACTCTATATCTCCGTTTCATTTTGTAAAGCTTGCGAAGCAAAATAATATCCTAAACCAATACATTTGCTGTCCTTTTAAACAGAAACAAAAAATTATGCCTGGAATATCTAACAAAGCGCTTAAAATGCCAGCCTCGCCAATACGTAAGTTGGTACCTTATGCAGAAACGGCCATCAATCAGGGTAAAAAAGTATTCTTTTTAAATATTGGCCAACCAGATATTGAAACACCTAAGAATGTTCGTGACAAAATCTCAAACCACGATTTGAAGGTGATTGAATATTCACACTCTGCTGGTTTTGAATCGTACCGAAAGGGATTGGCCAAATACTATAATGGTGTTGGGGTTGATGTTAATCACGAAAACATAATTGTTACTACAGGTGGATCTGAAGCATTGCTTTTTGGATTTATGAGCTGCTTTGATGAAGGCGATGAAGTGATTATTCCAGAACCATTTTATGCGAATTACAACAGCTTTTCGATTGGAGCAGGAGTAAAAGTTGTGCCGGTTACTTCAAAAATTGAAAATGGTTTTGCTCTACCAAGTATTGAAGAATTTGAAAAAAGAATTTCGCTAAGAACTAAAGGTATTTTGATCTGTAATCCAGGAAATCCAACTGGATACTTATACTCTAAAGAGGAACTAGAAAAGCTTCGGGAGATTGTACTGAAATACGATTTGTACTTGTTTGCTGATGAGGTGTACAGAGAGTTTTGTTACGATGGAAAAGATCATTACTCCATAATGAATTTGGAAGGGCTGTCTCAGAATGCCATAATGATTGACTCGGTTTCTAAACGATACAGTATGTGTGGAGCACGTATAGGTGCTTTGGTAACTAGAAACAAAACTGTCTTGGAAACTGTTTTAAAATTTGCTCAAGCAAGATTAAGCCCCCCAACTTTGGCACAAATCGCAAGTGAAGAAGCACTTAATACTCCGCAATCTTACTTTGATGAAGTTATTGCAGAATATGTGGAGCGAAGAAACGTTTTAGTGGATGCGTTAAATGCAATTCCTGGGGTGCGTTGCCCTAAACCTAGTGGTGCTTTTTATGTAATTGCGGAATTACCGGTTGAAGATGCGGAGAAGTTCTGTGAGTGGATTCTGGAGCATTTCGATTACAACGGAAAAACAGTAATGATGGCTCCAGCTGCTGGGTTTTATTCATTACCAGATGCTGGGGTGAATCAGGTTCGTTTGGCTTATGTTCTAGAAAAAGAGCAATTATTAGAAGCTGCGGAATGTTTAGCAAAAGCACTTGAAAAATATCCTGAAGCGATGGAAGAATCTGCAAAAATTCCTACTCTATAATGAGAGCATTACTAGTCTGTATACTGATTTTTAGTATCTCTTCTGTTTCGGCTCAAGTAGGTGAGGAGTTTCCAATGCTAATTGGACAAACGGTAAATGAGCTGGTGGTTGATTTACCGGATGCTGCAAAAGGAAAATTTACGCTGATTGGCGTGGCTTACAGTAAAAAATCTCAAGAGGATTTTGAGTCTTGGGTGAATCCAGTTTACAATAAATTCATTGCCAAAACAGGTATGATGGACGATTTGTATGACATCAATACCTATTTCATTGCTTTGTTTAGTGGTGCTAAAAAGTCGGCTATGGAAAGCGTGATGAAACGCATGAAAGCAAAAAGCGATGAATCCATTTTTCCATACGTGGTTTTCTACAAAGGAGATATTGGAATTTATGAGGATAAACTCTCTCTAAAAGATAAGAATCAGGCATATGTATTCCTTTTAAACTCAGCAGGTAAGATAGTTTATAGCACGTCAGGCAAATACTCAAAAAACAAAATGCTGGAAATAGAAAAACTTATCCTTGATGAATAGGATGTAAACTGAAAAAAATTAATACTTTTGCAAACCGTTTTTTTGAGACGCTTAATTAAACAGAAATGGCAAAGAAAGGAAATAGAGTTCAGGTTATTTTAGAATGTACAGAGCATAAAGAATCAGGCATGCCTGGAACATCACGATACATTACAACCAAAAACAGAAAAAACACTCCAGAACGTATCGAGATTAAAAAATACAACCCAGTACTTAAGAAGTACACGGTACACAAAGAAATCAAGTAATAACGCGATAAAAAAAGTTAGACATGGCTAAGAAGGTAGTTGCAGGTTTACAAAAGAAAGGTGCTAAAGATTTTACCAAAGTGATTAAAATGGTAAAGTCAGAAAAATCTGGTGCTTATTCTTTTAAAGAAGAAGTTTTACAAAAAGATAAAGTGAACGATTTCTTGAAATCGTAAACTTAATGAAGTTGTAATTTGAGTTTTTGAAATGGAATCCCGTTCTGATGGTTATCGGAACGGGATTTTTTTTGCTTTAACAATTTGCAAAACAATTAGATATGGCTTTATTCGGATTATTTTCAAAAAAGAAAAAGGAAGATTTAGATAAAGGGTTAGAAAAAACTAAGCAATCGGTTTTTTCTAAACTCTCTCGAGCCATTGTAGGTAAATCTAAAGTTGACGATGAAGTACTTGATAACCTTGAAGAGGTTCTAGTCACTTCTGATGTTGGAGTAGATACTACACTAAAAATTATTGAGCGAATTGAGGAACGCGTTGCTAAAGATAAGTACGTAGATACCAAAGAACTGAATGGTATTCTAAAAAACGAAATAGCTCAATTACTAAAAGAAAGCAACAACCAAGACGGCGACGAATTCACTTTACCTTCTTCAGATCAACCGTATGTAATTATGGTGGTAGGGGTTAATGGCGTTGGTAAAACAACCACCATAGGAAAACTTGCCTACCAGTTTAAAAAAGCTGGAAAAAAAGTAGTTCTCGGTGCTTCTGACACATTTAGAGCTGCGGCTGTAGATCAATTAAAAATTTGGGGAGAACGAGTTGACGTGCCGGTTGTAAGTCAAGGAATGGGAGCTGATCCAGCTTCGGTTGCTTTTGATACCTTGCAGAGCGCTACTTCAAACAATGCTGATGTGGTTATTGTTGATACTGCTGGTAGGTTGCACAACAAAGTGAATCTGATGAACGAACTTTCTAAAATTAAGAAAGTTATGGATAGGATTGTTCCTGGGGCGCCTCATGAAATTTTATTGGTTTTGGATGGTTCTACAGGTCAGAACGCTATAGAGCAAGCTAAACAGTTTACCAAGGCTACTGAAGTAAATGCCCTAGCGCTCACCAAATTAGATGGTACCGCCAAAGGCGGAGTGGCAATTGGTATTTCCGATCAATTTCAAATTCCTGTAAAATACATTGGGATTGGAGAAAAAATGGACGACTTGCAAGTGTTCAACCGAACGGCATATGTTGAGTCGCTTTTTGGTGACGATTTGGCCTAAGCGCTTTGTGCTTCTTTTACCCAGCTCAGTGCCAGTTGAAGCTGCTCTTCCCTTGTAATTTCTGAATTGTCCAGCACTTTTGCATCTTCTGCTTGGCGCAGCGGATCTTCTTCACGATGTGTGTCAATGTAATCTCGCTCTTGTAGATTTTTTTGAACCTCTTTCATGGTTGTTTGCACTCCTTTATTGATTAGTTCGTCGTAGCGGCGTTTGGTGCGAATTGCCGTATCTGCCGTCATAAAAATTTTGAGTTCGGCTTTCGGGAAAACCACTGTGCCTATGTCGCGACCATCCATTACAACCCCTTTACTTTCGCCCATTTTTTGTTGAAGCTCCACTAGTTTTTTGCGCACTTCTTTTATTGCTGCTATTGGACTTACGTTGTTCGAGACTTCCATTTCTCTTATCTCTTTTTCGATGTTTATACCGTTTAGGTAAACATCAGAAGCGGCTCTCTCTGAATTAAATTGAAACGAAATGTGAATTTCATCCAGCATCGATATTAGTTGTTCCGTATTGACCTTACCATCAAGTATAAGATTATGCTCAAGTGCAAAGAAGGTAACCGCACGGTACATTGCTCCTGTGTCGATAAAAACGTAATCTAAATTTTTGGCAATCTCCTTGGCTAAGGTGCTTTTACCGCAGGAGGAATATCCATCAATAGCAATGTTGATTTTTGACATCTAAAAAAGTTTGTTCAGATTACTTGTAATACCTATATGGTGCGCAATGCCAGCTGTGTGATAGCTGCTTAACGAATAATTAAACTGCATTTTCTTTACCTTAAACATAGCGCCAAATGAGAATCCACTTAGACCTCCTCTGGCAACAGCTGCAAGTTCTTTTCTGCGTCTAAAATTGTACGCAAAAGTTAGGCTGAAATTATCTGAAGCCACAATTTCAGAACCAATTACTACGTGTCTGAAGAAATTATCAGAACTGAATTTTCTCTTGGAAAATTCACCAGTTTTTGCGTCTATTTTTTCTTTACCAGAATAATTTGGATCGTTTGAACCTAAATCCCATCGCTGCAAATTGTTGTATTGACCAAAAAAACGAAGCGGTGCTTTTGGAATTTTAATAGCCGACCCAAACTCAATGTTTGCGGGTAATCTGTTTCTTGTTTCATCCTCAGATTTGGTAAGTGCAATACCAAAATTTCTGATGGCCGCCGTAGACGTGAAATACCCAGATTTACTTTTATAAGCAGCCCCTA
>CBFICO010000025.1:0-23594 GCA_965661115.1 Salibacteraceae bacterium | reverse complement strand
GATGAAGATTAGATCTGCATCAGAAGAGGTGTTCGAAGAACAAGGAACCATTACTCTTATTAGAGGTAAGTAGGTTTGTAAATCGTAATACAAGGACTATAAAACTGAAAAAGCACCCTGTGAACGGGTGCTTTTTTTTGTTTGTTTATTGATGTACTTTTATTTTGCGCTAAAGCGCAAGCTAAAGAAATTTAATAATGAGAAGTATAATAGGAGCAACAACAGAAAAAGCACTAATTACACTTATAATTTTTGCCCTAGGTTTTGTAATCGACGGTAAGTCATCACACATATCAGGAGGTAGTATAAAGTATAAATCCCTCGGTAATAACCAATATTACATAGAAGCTGCAGTTTTTAGGGATTGTAATGGGGCAACCTATTCTTCTTGGACAGAAACGGTAGATTATAAATGTACCTCGGCTGTTCCTGCTACTGGTTGGTCTACTTTAACCGTTACGCATTTGGCTTTTGTTGCACCTACTCCTGCACCTTTTGGAGGGCCGTATGCCGGTGTTACAATAAATTCAGGTCAAAATCAGCTTGTTGCGGAGGAGGTTTCTGATGTTTGCGATAAGATACTGAACCCTAACAAAACCCCAAACTCTCGTTGTAGAGGTGGTGGTGCCCAGGGGTATTTAAGGTTTAAGTTTTCTGGAATTGTTACTTTGACAGCTTGTAATTGGTGGAGATTGGGTTTTTCTCCAGTTTGTTGTAGAAATACAGGGTCTAGTAATACTAGTTCCGGGGGTATGTACGTACACACCTTTATCAATACAAGAGATTTTCCAACTAACTCAGCGCCAGATTTTGCGGATGAAGTAAAACCAATTCCTTCGGCCTGTGTTGGAAAAAAGGTTTATTACGGTATTGGAACTATAGATTACGATGGTGATAGTTTAAGATTCGAGCTAACTTGTGCTATGCAAGACTCTACGCGTTGCGTAACATACAGAAGTGGATACTCTGCAACCGCTCCTGCTTCAGGTTTGGTAATGGATAGTACTACAGGTCTTCTTTCATTTACTCCCGCTACTTCAGGTAAACGAGTTGTTGCATTTTGGGTAAAGGAATATGAAAGATGCACTGGTAAACTTAAAGCGAAGACCCTGCGTGATGTGCAGTTTAGAGTGGAGACATGTACGAATAATGTTCCTCGTGATGTTTCGGGAATTTCGAATATAAAGGCACAGAACTACACTTTGTTAGATAGCTTTAAGCTAGAGGTTTGTAATGGAGAGTATATCACCTTTGAGGATACCATTGTAGATATAGACTCCGCCTCTACAACACCAGATACCTTAATATTTAATTCTAATTACAGTAAGGTGTTGCCTGGCGCTACTATGAATGTAAATTACATAACTAAAACTAAGGCTGTAGTTCAATTCAATTGGAGGGCCTCTATTGGTATCAACCCCGTAAAAGTGTTTTACTTGGTTTTTAACGATGATTTTTGTGATTACCCAGGTAATGGGTTTTCGGTTTTTGAGATTAATGTACGGAATAGTACAAATGCAGGTAGAGATACTGCAATTTGTTTGGGTGATTCAGCTCATTTAGACGCATCCGGAGGTAAATTATATCAATGGAAAAGTGTATTTGGTGATTCATTGATTTATAGTGGTCCAAATAGAAACGTTTGGTCTGATACAACTAAAAATGATACTAATCGAACCATGCGCTTTGTTCCGTCAAAAACTACAATGCTAGAAGTTTGGTCTGATTTGCAAGAGGGGTGTATTAGAGCGCAAGCTTGTAAAACAAGGGATACTGTAACAATTACAGTGGCTAAGCCTTTTAATTTGACTACAACAAATGATACTACTATTTGCTTTGAAGATAGTACAATAACAATAGAAACAAAGCCAGATTCTGTTCAATTTGGATATACATATCAATGGAATAAACACAAATCAATTCCTGCGGATACGATTGGTAACCCTGATGTTACCCCGCTAACAAGTAGAACATACTATGTGACGGTTACCTCTGATTCTGGTTGTATTCGATTCGATACTGTTGATGTTGATGTTACACTTCCATTGCCAAGAATATTAACGGCTACCACCCCGTCAGATCCAACTTGTGTTGGCGTTGATGCGCCGATTACTTTAAACATGGGTTATCAACCAACTGTTTGTGGGTCAACAACTGATCAATGTTATACCCCAAGATTAATAAATTCTAGTGATTCAACCAGTAGAACAAATACTGCAGGTGGAGGAACAAGTGGTTTAGTGACTGATTTTCCTTGTCCGTATGGGGCCGCAAAAACGTCTGCCAGAATGCAATTTATGTACACTTCTGCAGAGCTTCAGGCTATGGGAATTAATGCTGGTATTTTGGATGGAATTGGATTTAATGTAGTAAATAAACGAGGGGCATCTACTTTTTCTGGTTATACTATAAAAGTAGGTTGTACACGAGCGGCTAACTTTAACTCCGGACAATTTTTAGGAGGGCTCACAACTGTCTTTACAGCTAAGAGTGTTACCATTCAAAATGGCTGGAATTTGCATGCCTTTGATACCAATTATGCTTTGGCCTCAGGAAATAATTTAGTTATAGAAATTTGTTATGATAATGGATCTGCAAACACAACAACAAACGCTGCAGTTGCATATACACCTACTACATTTCAATCATGCTTAACAGCTCATGGTAGTAGTTCACAATGTAATTCTACTTTCTTGTCTTTGGCTAGCTCATTTAATAGACCACATGCGCAGTTTTCATTCTGCGGTCAAAGAGATTCATCTGAATTTACTTACAAATGGACACCTTCTTTAGGGTTGAATTTTGATACCGTACAGAACCCTATTGCGAACATTGATACTACTTCTACTTATACGGTTCAAATCACCGATACATTTGGTTTGTGCTCTGACACTACAAGTATTAAAATAAACATAGCGAATATCGACGCTGGTCCAGATACATCAATGTGTGCAAATGATACCGTGCAATTGTTTCCTGATGTTGTAACTTCTTGCGGAGGTCGTGGAGTGTTTGTTTGGACACCATCTCAGTATTTTGAGGATGATTCTGTTAAAAATGCTAGAGTTTCTGTACCCCGAACAACTATGGTGACGGTTACCTTCCATGATTCATGTGGTTGTGCACTTAAGGACAGTTTAATGGTTTATGCAGACTCGCTAAAGGCTCCTGCGCCAGACATGTACGATCCCGATTGTGCCTCTACAAATGGTAGGATAAAGGTGAATCCTGTAGGAGGCTTTGGGCCTTATTTATATAGTATTGATGGTGGCACTTCGTTTAGCCCTCAAGATTCATTTATCAATCTAAGAATTGGATTTTACGATATGCAGGTTATTGATTCAATTGGATGTATAAGCCCAATTACTGTTGATACTCTGTTTAATGATTCTGCCCCGCAAATAACCGCGTTGATACCAAAAAATATTTCTTGTGCCGGTTTCGACGATGGTGAAATTGAAATAAAAACACGTTTAGGTAGGTATCCGCTATCTTATAGTGTTGATACTGGAAATACTTGGACAGTAAGTACACCAACAGTTAGAAATCTTGCACCTGGAAAATATATTGTATACGCTAGAGGTGTACAGGGTTGTACATCATTTCCAGAAGAAATTACGCTTACAGAACCTGATTCTCTAATGCTGGATTTCGCAACTTATGAAGATACATGTTATCAATTAGGAAATGGTTGGGCGACCGGTAAAGTTTCTGGAGGTACGCAACCATACGTTTACACGTGGTCTGGTTTTAGCCCCAGCGCAACAAGTCTACCAACTAGAGTTGGAGACACTTTGTTTAAAGACTTATTTGCTTTTAATGGTTACAACTTGAATGTAATCGATGGAAATGGTTGTATTCAAGACACGACATTTGAAATAACAGAGCGTCCTGAGTTAAAATTTACTCGTATGGAAATAACTCCAGCAACGTGTTTCGGGTATGCAGATGGAAAAGTACTTGCGGAAGTATCAGGCGGTACTAAGAATTATTTGTTTAGTATAGACAGCAACGTAACACGGTTAATTCCCTTCCCAGCAGATACGAACTATCTGCACATGGATACTACTTTAAACGGAATAAGCGCAATTCCAAAGGGAACGTACAACATTTCGGTAGTAGATAGATATCAATGTAGAATTGACTCTCAAATTGTTGTAGATCATCCGACTATGATGAGACTAACTACTCCAAGAGATAGTGTAAGAATATGTGTTTCTACATGTGCTAAATTAGAAGTAAACTCAACTGGAGGAAATTCACCAAATCACAAATATCATTGGACGCCTGCTATTAGTTCACTTAATGTTGCGAATGTTTGTCCAGTTGAAAAAGAGAACCTCTACACGGCTTATGCGAGTGATGAAAAAGGTTGTATTTCCAATACGTTGATTCTTAAAGTGGATTTATATGATTCATTGAAATTGCAAGTTCCAAATGACACGGCAATTTGTGATGGAGCATTTGTTCAGCTTGATGCATTTGCTTCGGGAGGTGATGATAACGGTTATAACTTTGTTTGGCAGCCATTTGCTAACTTGAGTAATGCGTTTGTTAAAGACCCAATAGCATCTCCTACAGAAGATATGATGTATACACTGAGTCTTAAGGATAATTGCGGTTCGCCAGAAGTAATTGATAGTATCAAAATTGAAATTCTTCCACAGCCAATCGTTGATTTCTCTGCAGATTCACTTGAGGGATGTCCTCCATTTGAAGTTGTTTTCGAGAATAAAACAAACGATTCTTACAGATGCGTTTGGAGTTTCGGTGACGGTTCTAAGGCGGCTACTTGTGAGGCGGTTAGTAAGGTGTATAGTAGAACAGGAATCTATGACGTAACATTAAAGGTAACAAGTTTAGATGGTTGTGTAGATTCACTTTCTAAAGCAGATTACTTGAATATATATCCTGTACCTATGGCTAGTTTTAGTATGAACCCTCAGCCAGCTACTCTAATGGATACTCGAATTAATTTTGAAGATTTATCGTTCGGTAAGGTGAATAAATTTGAGTGGAATTTTGCGAGTTTAGATACGTCTATGCAGCCAAGTCCACGCTATAAGTTCCCTGATGAGGAGAAAGGAGTTTACCCGGTTAAATTATTAGTTACAAATATTTTTGGTTGTCAAGATGATACAATAAGAAATGTAGTAATTGATCCAGAATTCTTTATGTACGTTCCTAATACCTTCACTCCTAATGGTGATGGCAAAAATGATGTTTGGAAACCGATTGGAGCTGGCTTTGAATTAGATTACTACGAAGTTTCAGTATTTGATAGATGGGGAACTATGGTATTTACTACTGATAATTATGATGAAGGTTGGGATGGCATTGTTGCCGGAACTGGTGAAAAAGCTGCTGTTGGTGTTTATACCTGGAGGTTAGTTGTGGGAGACGATAAGTCAGAAAAAACGCTCCTTGAACGATTTGGTACATTAACCATCTTAAAATAGGAGGAGTTATGCTGAAGAGTTTTTTAAAATATTCGGTTTTTCTAGTTGGGCTTATAATTGGCTTAACAGAGACAGGTTACGCTTCACATATTTCTGGAGGAAGTATTAAATACAAAGCTTTAGGAAACAATCAATATTACATTGAAGCAGCTGTTTTTAGGGATTGTAATGGAGCAACTTACTCTTCTTGGACAGAAACGGTTGATGCTATGTGTACATCAAATTCTACCGCGGGTTGGACTACACATACTGTTACTCACCTCGCTTTTGTGGCTCCAACACCGTCTCCATTTGGAGGGCCCTATTCTGGTGTAACTGTTAACTCTGGATCAAATCAATTGGTGGCTGAAGAAGTATCTGATGTTTGTGATAAAATTCTAGACCCTTCAAAAACACCAAATTCTCGTTGTAGAGGCGGTGGTGCTCAGGGATACTTAAGGTTTAAATTCTCTGCTATAATTACGCTTACCTCTTGTAATTGGTGGAGATTAGGGTTTTCTCCTGTGTGTTGTAGAAATACCGGATCGAGTAACACCAATTCAGGAGGGATGTATGTTCACACATTTATTAACACAAGAGATTTTCCAAACAATTCAGCACCCGACTTTGCGGATGAAGTAAAACCAATACCATCAGCTTGTGTTGGGAAAAAGGTTTACTACGGGATTGGAACCATAGATTACGATGGTGATAGCTTACGTTTTGAGCTTTCTTGCGCTATGCAAGATTCGACCCGATGTGTTAATTACAATAGCGGATATTCAGCGCAAAGTCCTGCTGCGGGTATAGTAATGGATTCGACAACAGGTCTGTTGTCTTTTACGCCAGCGACATCCGGTAAGCGAGTGGTAGCTTTTTGGGTTAAGGAATATGAAAGATGTACAGGAAAGCTAAAAGCAAAGACATTACGAGATGTTCAATTTAGAGTAGAGTCATGTTCTAATAACGTACCTAGAGATGTTTCTGGTATTTCTAACATTAAAGGTCAGAATTATACACTATTGGATAGCTTTAGACTAGAAGTGTGTAACGGTGAATACATTACATTCGAGGATACTATAGTTGATATAGATTCGGCTTCAACCACTCCAGATACGTTAATTTTCAACTCGAATTATAACAAAGTGTTACCTGGTGCAACGATGACGGTAAATTATATAACTAAAACAAAAGCAGTTGTACAATGGAATTGGAGAGCTTCTGTTGGAATTAATCCAGTAAAAATATTTTACCTTGTTTTTAATGATGATTTTTGTGACTATCCTGGTAATGGATTCTCGGTATTTGAGATCAATGTCAGAAATAGTACGAATGCAGGTAGGGATACTGCTGTTTGTAGAGGAGATAGTGTGCAGCTAATTGCCTCAGGTGGTAAATTATATCAGTGGAAGAGCGTTTATGGTGACTCCTTGGTGTATAGTGGTCCTAATCAAAACGTTTGGGCAGATACAACTGCACAAGATACCAATAGAACCATGAAATTTTTGCCATCAAAAACTACCTTGCTTGAAGTATGGTCAGATCTGCAAGAAGGTTGTATAAAGGCTCAAGCCTGCAGTGTGCGTGATACTATAAAAATAGTGGTTGCAGATACTTTTAATACCAGCATGCACATGGATACAATGATTTGTTTCAACGATTCAACCATCCCTATCTATGTGCAACCCGATAGAACAACTTCTACGTACAACTACAAGTGGGCTCCTTCAAGGTTCCTTGATAATGATTCTGTTCGAAGCCCTAATGCTACTCCAATCTTAAGTAAAATGTACAATGTTACCGTAACTTCAGATTCGGGATGTATTCGCCACGATTCAATGACGGTTAAGGTTACACCACCTTTTCCAAAAACAATAGAAGCTACGGTTTCTGATACCACGGTTTGTCAAGGAACGAAGGCATACTTAGATCTAGAAATGGGATACAGACCAAGTACATGTGGCGCCACTAAAGGTGTTTGTGTAGGAGCTTTGCAACCCTTAGATGTCGGCAGTGACACAACAACGAACAGCGCTACTGGTACCCCTGCGGCAATATGGCCATGTCCATTCGGAAATAGTTCCGAAAGCGCTAAACAGCAATATCTTTATCGAGCATCAGAATTAACAGCTGCAGGTCTTGGTCGTGGTATAATTCAAGGAATGAGCTTTTATGTGGCTGAAATAAATGGAACTAATACGTATTCAAAATATAGTGTTAAGCTCAAATGTTCAAATAAAACAAGCTTAACAGGATTAGAAACTGGGATGGTTCAAGTTATGAACCCTAGAACTATTACAATACAGCAAGGATGGAATTATTTACCATTTAATACGGGGTATGACTACAATGGAGCATCAAGCTTGGTAGTTGAAATCTGTTATGAAAACGGAGGTACTACACAAAATAGTAGAGTTCGGTATACCACTACAACTTTTAATTCTTGCCTAGGTGCACTGGCTACCTCAAACGCCTGTGGTTCACAGTTTCTAAGCTTAGTTTCAAACTTTAATAGACCTAATGCTCAGTTCTCTATTTGTATGGCTCCAGATCCCAAAGGATTTACTTATAAGTGGACTCCAAGTTTGTACTTGAACCATGATACACTTAAAAACCCTGTTGCAACAATTGGAGATTCTATTACTTATCAAGCGTATATTGAAGACACATTCAAAAAATGTTCTGGATTCTCTACGCCAATACATATTGATTTAATCACCTTAGACGTATCAAATGACACTATCCTATGTCCGCAAGATACTATTGGTGTAAATGCAGTATCAAGAACAACTTGTGCCGGTAAAAGAACTTATAAATGGACAGCGAGCGATACTTCAGCGTATATTTCTAATGATACACTTGCCAATCCAAGGTTAATGGCTAAAGTAAACACGGAGTTCTACCTAACTTTTAGTGACACTTGTGGATGTACTATCAACGATACTTTCCGCATCAATATGAGAAAGTTATCTCCACCTACTATAAATAGAACTCCTCCAAATTGTGGAAATGATAATGGCGTGCTGCAAGTAACTGGTAATGGTGGTCTATCCCCTTATAGTTATACACTTGATGGTGGAGGTAAGAATTTAGCTAACGGTACAGGTGTTTTTTCTAACCTAAACAATGGCTATTACACCATAAGAATTACAGATGCTGGTAAGTGCTTTACAGAGTTTATCGATACCTTTACGAATACAGCACCAATAATAGATTCAATTACTACTAAAGACTTAACATGTTATAAGTCTCAAAACGGAAGTATAGATGTGTATGCGTCGGAAGGAATTGGCCCATTGTCATATTCTATAGACGGAGGAGCTAATTACTTATTAGGATCATCTTTTAATGGTTTAGAGGCTGGAAACTACAGTGTTATTGTGCAATCGAGCGACTTTTGCCAAACCAAGCCTATAGCTATAAAAATTAATCAGCCAGACTCATTGTATGCTGATTTATACTACTCAGAAGTAACGTGTAATGGCTATGCAGATGCTTGGGCTCATGGAGTTGCTTTTGGTGGAACAACTCCCTATAAATATCAATGGGGTAATGGCTCAACAAGAGACTCCGCAATTAATCTTTCGGGTGGATTGGATTCTCTAGTGTTGACCGATGCAAACAATTGCCGATTTGTAAAGAAGATTAATATCCTTGAATACCCAGAGGTGGTAATAGATAGTATCGTTCATAAAAACAGTACTTGTTTTGGTTTTGATGATGGACAGGTAGAAATCTTTGCACGAGGCGGAAAACAAGCTCTATTCTACAGTAAAAATCAAGGGGGCACCTATACACAGTTTAACACCTTTACGAAGCTTGCTCCTGAAACCTATTACTTTAGAGTAAGAGACATTAACAATTGTACTGCTTTTGATACTATAAAAACCATTGAGCCACCTGAGGTTAGAGTAACAAGCATATACGATTCCACAACAATTTGTGTAAGTACGTGCGCTGACATGATTGTTAATGCTTCTGGTGGAAACATTGCCAAGTACACTTATCATTGGACGCCTGGTATTTCAAGTACGGTGCAAGCACAACGCGTTTGCCCTAATGAGAGCACTACCTATTTTGTGTATGCACGTGATACGGCAGGGTGTATTTCAGTAACCCGAAAAATTAGAGTAGAGTTATATGATTCACTTTCTGTTTCAATGTCTGAAGACAGAGAAATTTGCCTAAATCAAAACACGGAACTTCCGGTAGTGGCAGCTGGTGGTGACGGTACTGGTTATGTTTATGATTGGTCTCCTAAATTAGGGTTGAATGATCCTAATTTACCAAATCCACTTGCAAGTCCTGATACTTTCACTACCTACACAGTTACGGTAAGAGACTTATGTGGTTCGCCAAGCGTATCAAATACGGTAAATGTTAATGTTCGACCACTTCCCAAGATTAATTTTACCGCAGATACAACTATTGGTTGCCATCCAGCAAAAATAATTTTCAGAAATACTAGTCCAAATGATGGGTTTGATTGCTTGTGGGATTTTGGAAACGGAATTCAATTCAGCAACTGTCTAGAAGCTCCAGCGATATACAGAAGACCTGGAAACTATGACGTAACATTATCTGTTAGTGACGAATTTGGTTGTAGAGATTCGTTAACTAAAACTGATTTTGTTGAAGTATTACGTTCTCCATATCCACACTTTACTTGGGAGCCAGAAAAACCTACAACTAAAAACCCTGAAGTACAGTTTAAGGATTTATCGCTTATTGATATCAAGGAATGGAACTGGACTTTCGGTTCTTTTGAAACAAGCACCGAACAGCATCCAGAAGTAAGTTTCCCAGAGGTTAATGATGATAGATACCCTGTAAAACTTCAGGTAACTGGACAAAATGGTTGTTCTAGCGATACGGTTTATACGGTTGAAATAGGACCTGAATTCTCTCTGTACATACCTAAAGCGTTCTCACCAAATGGTGATGGGGTAAATGATGTATTCCGACCTATTGGTAAGGGAATTGACTTTGATGAATACCAGATGTACATCTATAATCGTTGGGGTGAATTGATATTCGAATCAAATGACTACAACATAGGTTGGGACGGTACTGATGCCCGAAGCGGTGAGGCAATGAAACAGGGTATTTATCCATATCGTTTCTTAATTGGTGATACTTTTAATGAGGCGGAAAGACACGAATTTAGAGGAACAGTTACCATAGTGTACACTGAAAAGAAAGACTAATTCAAATAGATATTTAAATGCTAAAAGAGACTGCTCTTAACAGAGTGGTCTTTTTTATTTTTGACACTTTCAGTAATTCTAAAGAAACAGCATCTATGCTAGATAAAATTCAAGACTTAAACGCTAGAAAGGAAGAAGCTAAACTTGGTGGCGGCCAAAAAAGAATTGATGCACAGCACAAAAAATCAAAACTTACCGCGCGTGAGCGAATTCATTTCTTGCTAGATGAAGGTTCTTTTGAGGAAATAGGAATGCTTGTTACGCACCGAAGCACAAACTTTGGTTTAGAAAAGCAAAAGTTTTTAGGTGACGGTGTAGTAACTGGATACGGAACAATCAACGGAAGATTGGTTTATGTTTTTTCACAAGACTTTACAGTGCTTGGAGGGTCACTAGCAGAGGCACACGCTGAAAAAATTTGCAAAATCATGGACCTTGCCATGAAAAACGGCGCTCCGGTTATTGGATTAAACGATAGTGGCGGGGCAAGAATTCAAGAAGGTGTTGTGTCTTTGGGCGGTTATGCAGATATTTTTTACAGAAACACCCGGGCAAGTGGAGTTGTTCCGCAAATATCTGCCATAATGGGTCCTTGTGCTGGTGGTGCGGTATACTCTCCAGCTTTAACTGATTTTGTATTCATGGTCGAGAATACTTCTTACATGTTTGTAACAGGCCCCAATGTGGTTAAAACAGTAACCCACGAAGAAGTATCCGCGGAGGATTTAGGTGGAGCTTCTGCACACTCAACAAAATCTGGGGTTACTCATTTTAGTTGCGCAAACGAAATTGTTGCTATCAATAACATCAAACAATTGATGAATTACATCCCTCAAAACTGTGAAGAGGAAGCTCCAGTTGATGAGTATGAATTGCAACAAAATGAAGAAAGACCAGATTTAAACGATATTATTCCAGATAACCCGAATCAACCTTATGACATAAGAGAAGTAATTGAGCATACCGTTGATGCCGACTCCTTTATGGAAGTGCACAAGAATTTTGCTGAAAACATAGTAGTTGGCTTTGCAAAAATTGGTGGTAAATCAATAGGTATTGTTGCAAATCAACCTGCTGTACTTGCTGGGGTGCTAGATATTCAATCGAGCAGAAAAGGCGGGCGCTTTGTGCGTTTTTGCGATAGTTTCAATATCCCGTTATTGGTGTTTGAAGATGTTCCAGGTTTCTTACCAGGTACAGACCAGGAATGGAATGGTATAATTAGCAATGGAGCTAAATTGCTGTATGCATTTTGTGAAGCTACTGTTCCAAGAATCACAGTTATTACGCGAAAAGCATATGGTGGAGCGTACGATGTAATGAACTCAAAACACATTGGCGCAGATATGAATTTTGCGTGGCCTAGTGCAGAAATTGCGGTTATGGGGGCTAAAGGTGCAGCAGAGATAATCTTTAAGAATGAGATTAAAGCTGCAGATAATCCTGAGGAAAAGTGGAAAGAGAAGGAAGCGGAATATGCAGACTTATTCGCAAATCCGTACAATGCCGCTGCAAGAGGTTACGTTGACGAAGTAATTGAGCCTAAAGATACAAGAGCAAAGCTGATAAAGGCGTTTAGAATGCTGAGTAATAAAGTGGATACCTTGCCAAAGAAAAAGCACGGAAATATTCCTCTATAGCTTCATTTGATCCATGTAAGTTTTGATGTACTTACCCAGTATATCAAACTCTAAGTTTACCGTATCTCCCTCTTTTAGAGATTTAAAACAGGTGTGTTCGAAGGTAAAAGGAATTATTGCCACGGTAAATGTTCCCGGCGCACAATTAAATGCAGTAAGGCTAGTACCGTTTACGCAAATTGATCCTTTTTCTACCGTTACATTTCCATAGTTTTCTTCATACTCCACAGTAAAGAACCAGCTTCCGTCTTTTTCTTCAATTGATTTTACTGTACCAGTTTGATCAACATGCCCCTGAACAATGTGTCCATCAAGCCTTCCATTCATTTGCATGCAGCGTTCAAGGTTGACAACGCTACCAATTTTTAACTCCGATAAATTACTTTTTACTAGAGTCTCTTCAATTGCGGTAACAACATGAGAGCTTTTTGTTGGAAGTTCAACAACCGTTAAGCAAACTCCATTATGTGCAATGCTTTGGTCTATTTTTAACTCTCCCGAAACCTTACTTTCAATTGTAAAGTCAATGTTATCTCCTTTGGAGGTAATGTTGGTAATTTTACCTAAGTCTTCAATTATTCCTGTAAACATATTTATTCTGCTTGTGGCTTTTTATAATCTGGTTGATTTATAAGTGTAATAGTTCCTTTTAGTTTTTTTGGTACAATTCCAGCCAATCTAATTTCATTAACAATACAGACATAGAAATACACTCCAGAGGGGCAAGTTTCATTGGTAGTCTGATTTAAACCATTCCATAGGATGTCTGGATTGTTGGTTTTAAAAACTATTTGGCCCCATCGATTAAAAATGGTCATATCTACATCCTTTACATACCTCCAAGGGTAAAGCGGATGAAAAACATCATTTATGTTATCACCGCCAGGGCTAAATACGTTGGGAAGCTCATAAAGAGGGCAATTGTCCACACAAACTCGTGGGCTTAGTTCCGATTCGTTATTAAAACTGTCAATTGCAGATACTGCATAGCAACCTGCAACAGATATTAAATCTTCGAACTTTCTATTTGTGTCATTTGGGCTGTTTAGCGTTTCGATAAGCTGATAAGGCGAACCCACCATTTCAGAACGATAGATGTTGTAGGCTACTGCATCTTTAAACTCACATTCGTTGTTTACGTTATTCCAGGTAATTTCATTTACAAAAAATTCACATTCGCTTTCAATTACAGGTTTTTCAGGAGCGCAAGGAGGAATAGTGTCTTTAGGAATGCCGGATGCAATTTGACTGAAATTGTAAATAGTATCAGGTAAGCCGTCAATACTGTATCGTCCAATCGATCTAACTTTATATCTGTACTCAACATCATTAATCAGATTTATGTCTGTGTATTCAGTTAAATCTGTTGTGTCAATCAGTACAAACGTGTCACCTTGCTCTCTATAAATTTCAAAAAGAAAGTTATCCCAAGGCACTTCTACGTTGAGTTTAAGGTGAAGCTTTCTGTCATCGGCCTCTATACGCAAATAAGGGGAACTTGCAAGATGGGTTGAACCAATAATACTGTCTTTGCTGTACAGCTCAACAAGGTAGGTCTGAGCACGGGTTTCGGTATTAACATTTTCAAATCGTAGGGTAGTATCTAATGAAAAATAATCTTGCTCATCTTCTGAAGTAAATATGAGTTCATTTGCCTGATCAAACCCTTCTGACCTATATACTTTAAAGTAATACGGCGGTGCATATTGCTGCAAAGATATTTCCTGAGGTTTTGCCCACGAAACTGAATCAACTCCTTCAGTTTCACTTGTAAATGCCACCGAGTTTCTGTTTATGATAGGTACATCAAAAGGGAGTTCATTGCATGTTTCTTCAGACCCATATCCTGGCTTATCTCCGGGGTATATTGCAACTATTCGGTAGCAATACATTTGCCCATGAAATAGACCTTTTCCATCATTATCATCAACAAAAGAGGTATTGTTTGCTCCACTAGTGCTTCCAATTTTTTCAAATTCTAACCTACTTGGGATTCCAATTTCACAGCTGTCTGGAGTCCACTGAGTTGAGTCAATTTTCCTATAAATGTCATATCCAATAGCATTGCTGCAAGCTGATGCATCCCAAGAAACTCCTATACGATTTTTACCAGGGTTACTTCTAACATTTTTTGGAGCTGGGCCAATAACAGAAATATACATGCTCATAAAATTCACCAAGCGAACAGGACTTCCATCGTCTTCTGCTTTAAAATTCATTTGATAAGGCGAGCGCCTAATGTGACTGCATTGGGTTTTCCATTCGAATTGAGAGCTTACAGTACCAGCATTGATATTGCCGCTAAAAGTTGCGGCTCCGTTTGTTAAGAATAAAGGTTCACCTGTTCCAGTAAGGGTAATGTTCTGAAAAATAGAATCAAATGCCGTTACGGTTTCTAGTACAGTGCTTCCTGCTTCCACACATAAATCCTCTTGTTCAACAAATTGTGGTGGTGCATTGTTACACTGCGAAACGTTGATTTGCATATCTCGGAGTACATCGCCAATTCGTATCCAATTTCCACGGTCGTCTTTTCTATACTCCGTAATTAGTATGCATGCGTTGTATATTCCCGTAAGACCAGGTCCATCCCACGTTAAAGTGCCAGTTCGCGCATCAATCTCAAAAGTATTTTTGGGGCACACAGCTCGCGGGTAGGTATAGCCAGGAATAGGCTGTCCGTTTAAGCCATAACAAACCGACAATGAATACGATAATGAGTCTCCATCCGGATCTACAGCTCCAGGGTTATGGTAAAATGGATTACACAAACATGCGTCATCAACGGGAGGGAAAGTTAAAACTGGAGAATTATTTGACCCTACCAAAGGGTTAATTATTAAAGTTGACCGAATAAAGAACGGAATGCTAACCGACCTTGGAATGTTTACCACCCCATCAACTCTATTTGGGTCTTCAACAGTTATTAAGTACTCCGAAGGTCCAGGATAGGTGTGTGTAGTTCTATAAATATTTTTTTTGATACGATTAGCTACTATCGTTTCGCCGTTACAATTGCATTCAATTGATGGGTTGCAAGGAGTGGGGTTATTTACCCTTGGAATTGTGTCAGAATCACCATCGCCAAAGAATATTCCTAACTCACATCTATCAGCGGCAGTAGAACGAGGGTCGGTATAGGTGGTAATAGTAATTTCATAAGTGAAACCGTTTAGCTTCCTATAGGTTATTTCTCCAGCTTTATTATGAGTTGCATTTAGCCAAGCAGGTAGACATATTAGTGCCGTAACTATAAGTATTAGATTGTATGACCACCCATTTTTCACTGCTAACAAATGTACATATATGCTTTCTTCTATTGTTTAAATAAGGGTTAAATGAACGAGTGGTATATTTAAATATTCCCTCTGTAACTTCCCTTTACTATTAAAACGTTTGATCGTAATATTAGTTTGCTAGTTAAAAACATTCTCGAGAATTTGACGTAATAAAATATGTCTGATAAAAAGAACAATTTAGGCGCAGTATTATATTCAATCAAGACATAATTAAGAAAAATAGAATGGCAGAACTATTTGATTTAGTTGAGATAAGAGAAATGAGTGGGAATGATGAAGCTTTTGTGAAAGAAATGATAGAGCTGTTCGTAAAAAACAATACTATTTATCTAGGTCAACTAAATGTTGCGTTAAAGGATAGTGATTGGGGCCACAAGTGAAATTTTTTGCGCACAAGATTAAACCTTCTATTTTGGTAGTGCATGCTAACCACCTAAAAAATACAATTCTAGATTTGAATGAGTTTGCCGGTATGCAAACTAACCTAGACAAGGTGCCTGATTTAGTAGATAAACTAAATACCGATTTACCGCCATTATGTGCGGCATTAGAACAAGAAATAAAATAACGTTAAAGTATTTGCGGACATAAAAATATGCGTACATTTGCATCAGTTCTTTAACAAAGCAAAAAACAGTAGTGTTTAAAGATTGGTTGGTTGGGACCTCCCTTCGGTACACCCTATTACTGAAGGGGCTCAAGGTCCTAAGAACAGAAAACTACTTATAGATATTTAAGATTGGTTGGTTGGGACCTCCCTCTGTATAGGGTTTGTGTTTACACAAGCAGAGGGAACCTCAGGTCCCAAACAAAATCTAAAAGTTTAAGCCTAGTTTTACTAGGCTTTTTTTTGGTTAAAACTTTCGCACAGGAATAAAAAAAGGTCAAGCAATTTGCTTGACCTTTTTTGTTCGTATCAATGATTATTCTGTTTATTCAACAATAAGTCTTATCGTTTGGTTTATGCCAGTCGCTTCAACTCTGAGCGTAGTAAAATAAACTCCCGATTCAAGCTCGCTAATGTCTATTGGAGTAGTCGAGTCAACTGAGTCGTGTTGAATTAGTTTGCCCGTAACGTCTATTATCAGTACTTCTAGTTTTGTATCAACTCTTTTTACATATAATTTATCCGTTGCAGGATTAGGGTAAACTGAGATATTATTTGATGCAATGTTCTTAATTCCAACAGCACTTGATAGGGTCTGTTTTAAAACTCTAGTACATCCTTTTGAATCTTTTACCGTAACCGTATGTTCCCCACCTTCTAGGTTTTCTGCAATACCAATATTGCTATTTGATTTATCCCAAGTAAAGTTGTAAGGTGGTGTTCCACCAGAAACGGAAACCTCTATTTTTCCATCTTTACCTGAATCGGATTCATTTGTAAAGCCATCTATTTTTGCGATAAGTGAATCTGGATTTACCAGCTCCACAGTGTCAACAAAAGTTTGATTTGTTTTGATATCAGTTACGGTAATGATGTGTTTTCCAGCTTCTAAACCAGTTGCAGTTCTTGTTTGCTGACTGCCGGCACTTGCACTCCATTGAAAACTATAAAAACCAGAACCAACAACGGGCAAAAAGTTAGCCGAACCGTTGGATTCCCCATAGCAATTTGGATTGTTTTGGTTATCTACGTACCCGAACAATGAATCTATTAAGGTATATTGGGCAGTTAAAATATTTTGATCGAGCTCGTCAGTTGTAACTTCTGCCACTTGATACCCTCGGTTTTTTGCTAACCAGGTGTACCTGTTGGTAATGGTAATTGTTTGGAATTGGGTAAGTTCCGTCCATTGGCCATTAGAGATTTGATGACCATATACTTTCACAGTTTGTTTCTCAATAGTTTTTAATCTAATAGTATTGAATGTCGTTTGAACAGTTAATAAGTTACCGTAGCCATCACATTTGGTTCTTTGATCTAATTCTGCTTGAACTCGAATTGAATCAAAAACAGGTACTGGTCCCACTCTCACTATAGAATCTATAGTAGAATCAATAACCGCAAAGGTACTGAAGCTATCTTGATAATTAATAGGTAATTGCATTAGCTTGAGGTCTGGATCTAAATCAACGTCAGCAGTAATTGAAGCATCAAATCTAAAATCAGCGATTCCGTCAACAACTAGTGAGTCTTTAGTTAACACTAGATAGGCGTTTCCTTCACCTGGTCTTTCCAAAACCATTTCAGCGGATTGGAATTTATTATCCACTGGATTAGCACCATCCAGCTTTCTTAAAATGATTTGTTGAACAGAATCTGCCTTTAGTGCTCTAAAATCCCAAGTCTGTTGTCCAGAGGTTTTAATATTCAAAGCTCCTGCATTAGTTGTTTTTACAACATTAATGGTGTCCGGCGCAACGTATAAATCAGATGAGTCTATTGTTATTTGTCCGAAGGTGTTTGTCCCAAACAAAGACAAAAAGAAAAGGAGTAAGTATTCTAGTTTTTTCATGATGTTAGATCTGTAAGTAAGACGTTATTCAAAGCTTTGTAGTTGGCAAAGGTTATGATAAATCCCTTTTAAAGCTATAAGTTCTTCGTGGGTTCCAGATTCTGCAATACTACCTTTATCCATTACAATAATTTTATCCGCAGACTGAATGGTTGATAGTCGGTGGGCAATTACTAATGAAGTTCTATTCTTCATTAGGTTGTTTAACGCATTTTGAACCATTTGTTCACTCTCGGTATCCAGCGCTGAGGTAGCTTCATCCAAGATTAAAATAGGAGGGTTTTTAAGAATAGCTCTAGCTATGCTTATACGCTGTTTTTGACCTCCAGAAAGTTTTCCGCCACCATCACCTATGTTAGTGTTATAACCATCTGGAAAGCCTGAAATAAATTCATGTGCATTGGCAATTTTGGACGCTTCAATAACAGCTTCCATAGTTGCCTCTTCTGTTCCAAATGCTATGTTATTGAAAATGGTGTCGTTAAATAAAATCGATTGCTGAGTAACAATACCCATTTGTGCTCGCACACTTTTAACCTTAGCATCTTTAATGTCGATACCATCAATGGTGACTTCTCCAGAAATTGGATCATAAAATCTAGGCAGTAAATCGGCTAGAGTAGATTTCCCACCACCGCTAGGGCCAACTAAGGCTGCGGTTTTTCCTTTTTCAAGTTTGAAACTGACATCGTTTAGTACAATGTCTTTATCGTATTTAAACGTTACGTTTTTATATTCTATGGCGTCATTAAAACCGTCTAATGTAACAGCATTCTGTTTGTCTTCAATGATGTTTTTAGCGTTTACTAATTCACCTAATCGATCTGCACTTGCTGCGCCTTTTTGCACGTTATACCATGCCTTTGCTAAAGATTTAGCAGGCGAAATGATTTGCGAAAAGAGCATAATGAATGCAATAAACACTGAAGAATCCATTTCGTTATTCAGTACAATGTTGCCTCCAAACCAGAGAATAACTACCAAAATTGCAACCCCTAAAAACTCACTTAGTGGAGAGGCTAAATCTCTCTTTCGGTACATCTTAACCATTAGGTTGAAGTATTTGAGGTTTAAAGCCTCAAACTTTTTGGTGCTGCTTTCCTCTGCGTTAAAAGCTTTTATAATCCGCAAACCACCTAGAGTTTCTTCGAGTGATGCAATTATGCTACCAGCCATCTCTTGACCACTGGTAGATGTTTTTTTAAGCGAATTTCCAACTCTTCCAATTACCAATGCCGTGATTGGCAACATCAAGAAAACGAAAATGGTGAGCTGAGGACTCATGTAAATCATCGTGCTCAGAATAAGAATAATACTCAATGGCTCTCTAAAAATGAGTTCAATACCCAACAAAACAGACCACTCAATTTCAACAACATCATTACTCATTTTCGAGATGATATCACCTTTCTTTTCTTCACTATAGTAAGATAGAGGAAGTAGCAACAATTTTTTGTACGTGTTTTCTCTTAAATCTTTTAATACGCCGTTTCTGACTTTTGCCATAACAAACAGAGCTAAATACCCGAATAAGTTTTTAAAGAAAAACGCCAACACAATTACAATACACAAGAAGAGCAGTGCACTTGCCTTACCATCTTCAATTGATGGGGCTTCAACTATTAGTTTGCTTAAATGGTAGTTAAATGTATCTACAGCGCTTTCAATGTTTAATTCGAAGGGTTGGGGGCCTTTGTTGTAAAAGGTTTGAAACTCATCATCTCCTTTCATGAATATTAAATCCAGAAACGGTATAAGTAATGTCATTGAAAATAACGAGAATACAACAGCTAATAAGTTGAAAAACAGATTCATAAAAGCAAAGTGCCTATGATTCTTAATTAGCCCAAGTATTTTTAAGAGATTATTCAAGCCAACAAAATTAATCATTAGCCTGCCGGCGAGCTTTTGTTTACAATTAATAACTAACACCTTTGAAGTAGAAAGAATTGCAGCCCAAGTGAAGAACACTATTTTTGCGGTATGAGCGGAATTCGTCAAAGTAAAGTTGAGAGTCTTTTAAAAAGAGATTTAAGCACCATTTTTCAGGCAGAAACAAAAGGTTTAGGAATAAGTGAAATGGTTTCTGTAACGGTTATCAGAATAAGTCCAGACCTTTCCTTTGCTAAGGTTTACCTTAGTATTTTTCCGAGTACCAACGCTTCTACCGCTCTTGCAATCATTAAAAAAAATGCGTCTTTCATTCGAGGTATTCTAGGAAAGAAAATTGGCAAACAAGTCAGAATTGTCCCTGAGTTAGCTTACTACATTGATGATAGCCTTGATTATAGTGAGCGTATAGAAGAGCTTCTTAAAAAGTAGCGTGAACCTACCTTTTTTAATAGCGCGTCGTTACTTTTTTGCGAAAAAATCGCACAATATTATTAATGTAATTACCGGAATTTCAATGCTTGGAGTTGGAATCGGTGCCATGGCATTGGTGGTGGTGCTTTCTGCATTCAATGGTCTTGAAACCCTTGTAGGGGGTATGTACAGCAGTTTTCAGCCCGACCTTAGAATTGTACCTTCAGTTGGAAAAACGTTTCATAAAGACAGTATAGATTTACAGACTCTGAGAGGGCTTGATAAAGTGAAATACATTTCTCCTAGTTTAGAAGAAACCATTTTACTCAAATACAAAGAGGCGCAATATTTTGTAACGGCAAAAGGCGTTACGGATGAGTTTTTAAAAATGAGCCGGTTAGATTCCATGCTCTTTGATGGAACACTTAGACTCAAGGATGAAAAAACCAATTATATTATTTTGGGTTATGGTGTTGCCGATCAGTTAAACGTTTTTTTGCATCACATTTTTGAACCAGTTAAAACTTATGCTGCAAAACGGAATACAAAAGTTACAACTCAACTAGCTGAAGCTTTTAATACAGATATTATTTATCCAACAGCAATTTTTGCCATTAACCCAGAGTTTGATTATCAGTACGCGGTATTACCTTATGATTTTACTGCAAATCTTTTACAGCAAGAGAATAGAGTCACGTCATATGAAATAGGATTAGCACCTGGAGTAAATGCTTCCGATATGGCTGCAAATATCAAAACAATCCTTCCAGAAAATTTTGCGGTTAAAACCCGTTTTGAGCTGAATGAATTGCTCTACAAAACGAATCAAACCGAAAAATGGATAACCTTTTTTATCCTCACTTTTATTCTTGGAATTGCATCCTTTAATATGCTGGGTTCCTTAACCGTATTGATACTCGAAAAAAAGAAAGATTTGTTTACGCTGAGTGCGCTTGGTTTTACAAGAAATTCCATAAAAAAAACCTATTTGTACGAGGGGATGCTTATCTCAATTATTGGGGGAGGAGGTGGTATTCTACTAGGGCTAATTCTTTGCCTTTTGCAACAACACGTAGGTTTGTTAAAACTGCAAGAAGGAGGTGTAGGACCTTATTACCCAATAGAAATTCACTTGTTAGACCTAGTTTCTGTTATAGGTATAGTAGGTGTAATTGGTTTTATTTGTTCTTGGTTACCAACGCGTTGGCTACTAAGAAACGAGAGGAAAATTGAAAGAATCTAAATAATTACGAAATGAAAATAATACTAGGAACATTAGCGGCTATTGGTTTAACCTTTAATATAATCGGACAGGAAAACGCCACCGAAAAAGTAGGAGCTTATGAGTTTAAAAACTGTTCGTCTCATCAAGCACTGCCGGTTTCAAACCAATACAGATCTGGAACTTGTTGGAGTTTTGGAGGTCTGAGTTTTTTCGAATCGGAAATGATTAGAATGGGAATGCCCGCCATTAATTTATCGGAGATGTACATAGTTCGTCATGCTTATGAAATGAAAGCACAGCGCTATTTGAGTATGCAAGGCCGATTTCAATTTGGACCAGGGGGTCAGTTTCACGATATAATTGAAGTAGCGAAAGTTCACGGCTTTATGCGGGAGTCTGATTATAGCGGCAAGCCAGTTTCTTATGGAAAACCAGTGCACGCTGAGTTAGATGCAATTACTAAGGCAATGGTGAAAGTTGCAGTAAGAAACCCAAATAAAAAACTATCTGAAAGTTGGTGGCCAGCATATAAGGGAACCCTTAATGCATATTTAGGTGAAATAAATGATGAAACCGATAAAAAAGGTATGGAGACCCTAAAAGAAACAGGTTTGAACCTTGATGATTATGTTGAAATCACTTCTTTCTCGCACTTAGGAGATTACCAAAAAGAAATTCTTTTCATACCGGATAACTGGACTATGGGTAGCTATTACAACGTTCCTTTAAATGACTTGGTAGAGATTGTGGATAATGCTTTAGATAAAGGTTTTACGGTTGCTTGGGATGCAGATGTTAGCGAAAAAGGCTTTTCATTCAGCAATGGTTTGGCAGTAATTCCAGAAACGCCTTGGGAGCAAATGAGCGGTAAGGAACGCGACACTATTTTTAAATCAATTATTAAAGAAGCTGATATTACTCCCGAGATGCGTCAAAACACGTTCAATAATTTTACTACTACAGACGACCATTTGATGCACATTACCGGAAAGTGTGAAGATCAAAATGGAACTAAATTCTACTATACCAAAAATAGCTGGGGCACTAACCGCAATAGCTGTGGAGGGTTTTTGTACACTTCGGAAAGCTACTTAAAACTAAAGACAATTGCCATAATGGTGCATAAGGATGCAATTCCGAAGGCCATTAGAAAAAAGCTGGGTATCTAGTTTTTAACTAGGCGCAGTATAGTACGTTCGATTGAAGTGGAAATTATAACCGTATAAATTCCGGGTTCAAACGTAGATAGGTTTATTTCTTGCCTTTGCTCTATTTCAATTGGCTCCATAATTAATTGTCCTTGTAGGTTGTAAATCAATGCTTCAGCAATACAATTGTCATTATAGAGATTGGTAATCGTAACCGTTCCATTTGCTGGATTTGGGAATAAATTCCAGCCCATAATAGAATTGTTTCGTTGGATTTGTAAAGTGTCTTCCTGTTTTGGGTCTTCATCCTTTTCTTTTGGAGGAGGAATAATAAATCCGTTGTCTTTCATTAGCAACGACGCACCACCGGTAATCATACCGAAAATCATATCGGGTTTGTCATCACCATTTAAATCGCCAGCAGTAGGTGTTACTCTACGATTAAATAGAAATACGCTATCAATCAAATCGTATTTTTTAAAATTAGATGTATCATTTTTAAATTGATACAACCACCCGTTTGAAACTCCCACATAGAGGTAAGTTGCTGTTTGAACCGTGTCTGAACTATTTCCGCTTGAGTCCGACTCGATAAACGCTGGACTTAAATACCCGGATCCAACATCATCAGATAGGTTGATGTTGGCAAAACTTTTTTCGGTGGGAGTTTTATAAAATTCAGGGTTAGATGTTGTACCAATATTTTGATAATAATCCAAAGAAGTGCTCAGTGAGCCAGCTAATAAATCAGGTAAAGAGTCTTTGTTAATATCATAAAAAGTAATGCGCGGAAAGGATCCCAATTTTAACGAATCTAGAGTAGAAGCCGTGGCTACAAATCGACATGAATCGCCAGGTTTTGCATTGTTTTTTA
>CBFICO010000024.1:7713-24489 GCA_965661115.1 Salibacteraceae bacterium | reverse complement strand
ATTATGACTCAAGTTTTTTCCGTCAGTGAAATACGCTTTTATTAACGCTTCTTTAAGTTCACTGGCTTTTCCTTGAGTTTTAGACCAGTGAATTAATCGGTGTACATCAAACGTATTAAAGGTTTGCGCGGCATTAAAATTGAGCTCAATGCCGTAATTCAATCCTTGTTGTTCTAAGTTGCTGCTCATTGCAATTACTTGGTTTACTGGATATCCTCTCTTTTTAGTTAAGTATTCTTGAGAAGAAATGGCTTCGTTTTTCGGAAATGTTGGATCCAACTGAAAGCTTCTCCATGTAATTTCTACTTTATCCTCAGCATTCAATTTTGTAATTGCTTTTCTAGCTTTTTCTTTCCCACGTAGCAGAACGGACAAACCACATCGCTCCATATTTCAATTGTAATCTTCATTCTGTCTTCGCTCATTTTTTGTGCTTTTGTAACTAGACTAAACCAGCTTATTAATATGAAAAGGAAATACTTCATTTTATGCTGGTAATGGTACAATTAAAAATAGAAATAGTTGGTAAATAAAAAGCCCCAGCTCTTTCGAGTGGGGCTTTACTTATGATTTAAAAAGGAGAATTACTTTTTCTTTTCTTCTTTTTCCATGCTTGCTTTTAGTGCAGATAAAGCATCTAAATCGCCAAGTGTAGATTTCTCTACGTTATCAGCAATTTTCTTAACTGCTTTTCTGGTAGCTGCACCTTTAGCTTTTTTGTTGCTAGCTTCAACCGCTTTAGCACCTTCAGCTGCACTTTCGTGAATTCTAGAGTGCGAAACGATAATCTTTTTTGCGTCTTTGCTAAACTCTAATACAACAAAATCGATTTGCTCGTCAACTTTAACTTTAGAACCGTCTTCTTTTACTAAGTGACGACCAGGAGCAAAACCTTCAACACCGTATGGTAAACCAACTAAACCACCTTTATCTGTTAACGATAATAGCGTTCCTTGGTGGATAGAACCTTCTGTGAATACAGATTCGAATACTTCCCATGGGTTTTCTTCTAACTGTTTGTGACCTAAGCTTAATCTTCTGTTGTCTTTATCGATTTCTAGAACGATAGCTTCAATTTCTTCACCAGCTTTGCAGAATTCGCTAGGGTGGTTCACTTTTTTAGACCAAGAAAGGTCAGAAATGTGAATCAATCCATCAACGCCTTCTTCCAGCTCAACGAAAACACCAAAGTTAGATAAGTTAGTAACCTTACCTTTTACTTTGCTATCAACTGGGAATTTAGCTTCGATGCCTTCCCATGGATCTTGAGTTAACTGACGTGTAGATAATGACATTTTGCGCTCTTCGCGGTCAAGGGTCATGATTACAGCTTCAACTTCATCTCCCACTTTAAAGAAATCTTGAGCAGTTCTCAAGTGTTGACTCCAGCTCATTTCAGAAACGTGGATCAAACCTTCAACACCTGGAGCAATCTCTACAAATGCACCGTAATCAGCAATTACAACTACTTTACCTTTTACTTTATCACCAACATTTACAGTTTCTGCAAGAGAATCCCAAGGGTGAGCTTGTAATTGTTTAACGCCTAAAGCGATACGTTTCTTATCATCGTCGAAGTCAAGAATTACAACGTTGATCTTTTGATCTAGCTCTAACATTTCTTCTGGGTGATTAATACGTCCCCAAGAAAGGTCAGTAATGTGAACTAATCCGTCAACACCACCTAGGTCGATAAACACACCGTAAGAAGTAATATTTTTAACTACGCCTTCCAGTACTTGACCTTTTTCAAGTTTAGACATGATTACAACTTTTTGTTCTTCCAGCTCAGCTTCGATAAGCGCTTTGTGAGATACTACTACGTTTCTGAACTCTTGGTTAATCTTAACCACTCTAAAGTCCATTTCTTTTCCAACGTACTGATCGTAATCTCTAATTGGCTTGACATCAATTTGAGAACCTGGTAAGAATGCTTCAATACCGAATACGTCAGCAATTAAACCACCTTTAGTTCTGCACTTAATAAAACCAGTTACTACTTCTTCTGTCTCAAGAGCTTTGTTTACATGTTCCCAAGCTCTAGTAGTTCTAGCTTTTTTATGAGATAGTACTAACTGGCCTGTTTTGTCTTCTGTTTTTTCAACGTAAACTTCAACAGAATCACCAACTTTTAAATCTTGATTGTATCTGAATTCGTTAGCGGTAATTACACCATCAGATTTGTAGCCAATATTTACAACAACTTCATTTTTAGTAATAGAAGAAACAGCACCGTCTAATACTTCATTATCGTTGATTGAAGTAAGTGTGTCTTTGTAAACCTTTTCTAGTTGAGCTTTTTCGTCTTTAGTATAAAGCTCATCAGAATCAGCATAAGAATCCCAATCAAACTCATCAAGTGGCTTCACTTTAGAGTAATCAACTGGCTCAGAAACTTTCACTTCTGCTTTTGGAGCAGCAGCCTCTTCAGTAGCAACAACTTCTTCTACATCCACTTTTTCGACTACTGGAGCCTCTTCAGTTTTAGTAGCTTTCTCAGCAACTGGAGTTTCTTCTTTAACTTCTTCTTTGGCTTTTTTAGGAGCTTCCTTCTTAGCAGAAGCTTTTTTAGCCGCAGGCTTTTTTTCTGTAGTTTCTGCTTTGGCTTTGGTGGTTTTTTTAGCAGAAGCTTTTTTAGCCGCAGGCTTTTTTTCTGTAGTTTCTGCTTTGGCTTTGGTGGTTTTTTTAGCAGGGGCTTTTTTAGCAGCTGCTTTTTCTTCTACCTGATCTTCGGTAGCTTTTTTTTCTTCAGACATAAATTCTGATTTGTATCTCCAACTGCGGAAGGAAGGAGAGGAGTTTTAGATGTCAGATTCCGCTTTCTGACGTTAATTTCGGGCGGCAAAAGTAACCTATTTTGTTGGGAATCAAGCTTTTTTTGAAATTCTTTTTAGGACCTACTACTGACTATTTTTGAGGCCCGTGAAAATTGATGTTCATAGCAAGGCAACTGGACTAGTTTTATCAGGAGTGTATATACTTCTGGTTGGTTTAACGGCTATAAATGCGGTTGGTTATCACCATGGTGATGAGCATTATCAGATTATAGAATTTGCAAATTATTATCTCGGAAATAAAGAAGCCAGTTCTTTACCATGGGAGTTTCACAAGCAGATGAGACCATCGCTTCAACCTTTAATTGTGGCATTTTTTATGAATTTATTTGATGAATCTGATTTAGCCAATCCTTATAAATTCATGGTTTTCATGCGAATGCTCACGGGTTTTCTAGGCGTATTTGTTTACTTCAGATTTATAAGGCACGTGTTGCTTAAAAATATCGTAAAGCCTAATTATATGCTTGTTTTTGGAGCTTTCTGCTTCTGGTTTTTCCCTCATTTACTAGTTCGATTCTCATCAGAAAATTTTGCCTCCATTATGTTTTTTTGGGGAGTGGTTGAGTATTTTAGAAAAGAACCACGCTACTTGTTCTCTGGGTTTTTACTAGGAATAAGTTGTGTTTTTCGATTTCAAATGGGTTTTGCCTTGATAGGTCTGCTGATTTACATTGTCTATCATGGAAGAGAAGGTTGGGCTGAACGATTTAAAATTTTCTACGGAGGTGTGTTATCCCTTATTGCGCTCTTACCAGCCGATCGGGTGTTTTACGGTAAATGGGTACTGACTCCATTTAAATACATAGAGCAGAATTTAATTCAAGATAAAGCAGCAAGCTTTGGTGTGTCGCCTTGGTACTCATATTTTGAATTTTTGTGGAACTCATTAACTCCGGCAGTATTTGTTGTTGTCGTTGTGATGGTTCTTTTTGTTTATTTCCAAAAGAAAAATCACTGGACAATTTTTGTTTTAGTTCCATTTTTTGTGGCTCATTCCTTAGTTGGTCACAAGGAGTTTAGATTTTTGTTCCCTATAGTATTTATTTTCCCCGTTTTATTTATTGAAGCCTATCAGCTTGCCAAGAAGGAGCAGAGGTTAAATAAGTTAAGTTACGGCATTTATGTTCTTTTTTTTGGACTAAATATTTTTGGTTTGTTGTTAATGACGCAGGTACCGTCAGGAACCGGTAATATTAAGTTGGCCAATACACTAGTTGAAATCCACCCAAACGAATCGGCTTATTTATATCATAAAGGTTATGCCAATCCATTTGAGCCCTGGCCTGGAAATGTTGCTTCTTTTTATAAAGACTGGAATAAAAAAATTGAGACGATTCACCTTGAGGATTTGTATAGCCTTGATTCTATTAAAACTAAGGATGAGATACCTTATTACCTAATGGTGCGACAAATGGATTGGGATTTTCTAGGTATAGCACCTAATCAAATGAAAAAACAATTGGTTGAGCTAGACAGGACCTACCCAGTTTGGATAGAAAGAGTAGGGATATGGTTTGGGTTAGTTGATCCTCAAGAGGTTTATTTATTGTACGAAATTAAAACATAAAAAAAGAGGGCCGAAGCCCTCTTTACGAATTAACTAACCTATACATCTAATTACTGTAAAGCAATTTTTTTATCCAACTCATCAATGTAACCTCTAAAGGTTTTATCGGTTTCCATTAAGTTGTTTACTGTTTTGCACGCGTGCAGTACCGTTGCATGATCTTTTCCACCACAATGCGCTCCGATGTTAGCCAATGAGCTTTTTGTAAGTTTCTTTGAAAAGAACATTGCAATTTGACGCGCTTGAACCACTTCTCTTTTTCTTGTTTTACTCTTAAGTAATTCAATATTTAAATCGAAGTAATCACAAACTACCTTTTGGATGTAATCAATACTAACTTCACGTGCAGTATTTTTTACAAACTTGTCTATCATTTTCTTAGCCAATTCTAAGGTGATAGATTTTTTGTTTAATGAAGACTGTGCAATCAATGAAATTAAAGCACCTTCTAACTCACGAACATTAGTAGTAATGCTGTATGCCAAGTATTCAATAACCTCTTTTGGTAATTCAATACCTTCTTGGTACATCTTCATTTCTAGAATAGCAATTCTAGTTTCAATAGATGGTACCTGTAAGTCTGCCGATAATCCCCATTTAAATCTAGAAAGCAATCGTTGCTCCATACCTTGCATTTCTACAGGTGGCTTATCCGATGTAAGAATAAGCTGCTTGCCGTTTTGGTGCAGGTGGTTAAATACATGGAAGAATACGTCTTGCGTACGCTCTTTACCTGATAGGAATTGAACGTCGTCAATAATTAACACATCAATCATTTGATAGAAGTGTACAAAATCGTTTTGTGTGTTATTTCTAACTGACTCGATAAACTGTTGAGTAAACTTTTCAGAAGAAACATACAGAACGGTTTTGTTCGGGTGATTCTTTTTAATCTCAATACCAATTGCATGAGATAAGTGTGTTTTACCTAAACCAGTACCTCCATAAATCAGTAATGGGTTAAATGCAGTTCCACCGGGCTTGTTTGCAACAGCAAAACCTGCAGAACGTGCTAAACGGTTTGAGTCACCCTCAATGTACGTATCAAATGAGTAATTGGGGTTTAGTTGCGAATCAACAACTACTTTCTTTAATCCAGGAATAATAAACGGATTCTTGATAGTTTTCCCTGAACCAACGTCTAAAGGCATTGATACAGATGGGTTTTTAGTTTCTTTTCGGTTACTAGTTGGTATTCTTACTGTGTAAGGTTTTGAAGAGTTAAAGTTGTTATCCATGATAATACTATACTCTAATTTACCTTCTTGACCTAACTCCTTCTTGACGGTCTTTTTTAGTAGTGTAATGTAATGTTCTTCCAGCCATTCGTAAAAGAATTGACTAGGAACTTGAATTGTCAAAACATTGTCTTTGATGCGGAGTGGTTTAATTGGCTCAAACCAAGTTTTGTAACTTTGTAGATTTACGTTGTCCTTGATAATTGCAAGGCAACGATTCCAAACGTCTTCGTGGTTCTTAGTACTCATTTTTCGTTATCCAATTTGTTTTGGTGAAACTTTAATTAATTAACCCTGTGTGCTGTTTTTTTTAAAAGAAAAAAACTCATATGGCGACCGATTTGTCACCCCCTCGAAATCCGAACAAATGTTCTCATAAAAAAGTAAATAAAAAAATGAATTTTTACTTGATTATTAATTTTATTTGACTACCGAATTAACCTTCGCTTAACACAAAATCCGTATCTACTTGATGTTCATTTCTGTATCCAAAATGAAGGTGTTTTGTCGATAAAAAATTCGTCTTATCCTTGTAAAATATTTTCGAATTTTTAAATAGATGCTAAAGTACAAAACAAAAACTAAAATAAGAGTGCGTTATGCAGAAACCGACAGAATGAGCTACGTGTACTATGGGAATTACGCAATGTACTTTGAAGTGGCTAGGGTAGATGCGATGAAGGGAATTGGTATGAGCTATAAGGAGTTAGAAGACAGTGGAATTATGATGCCGGTGCTTGAATACAACATAAAATATTTTAAGCCTGCATTTTATGATGAAGAGCTTACTATAGAAACTACAATATCTGAAATTCCGGGAGTTAGAATTCGATTTGACTACGCCACTTTTAATGAAGAAGGCAAACAGCTAAATGCTGCCTTTACAACTTTGGTTTTTGTGGATGTAAAAACAGGTAAACCCAGAAAAGCTCCTGATCATTTTATCGAAACCTTATCGAAGCACATTAGAACTTAATAATTTTAGTCTGGAACAAGTGATTGTCGGTTATTAGTTTTATTAAATAAAGACCCGATTCGACAGAGAATGATGAGAGTATGAACTTTTTATCTGAATTCTGAAATTGTTCTACAGAGTTGCCGGCTAAGTTATATAGCTCAACCGATGTAATTTCCTCCTGACTCTCAATTATCAGGTCGCCATTTCCATAGCTAAAGCTATTTGAATTGAAAGTCCTAAATATATTGTCGGTTGATTCATTTTCATCCAACCCAACAGAACAACCACTTACTAAACCACGAGAAGTGAGAATTGGGCATATATCCAGATTATAAACTCCATTGTACAATTCCTTTTCAACAATCAGTAATACATCGCCGTATTGAGTGGCAGACATATCATTGTCTAAATAATATAAGCTTTCAAAAAACAATTGATCGGCAATGTCTCGCCCTATCGCAAAGTTAATGTCCATTAACGCACTTGAGATCACCTCACCATTTGAATGTGGCGTTCCAACAAAATCTTCGGGGTAGGTTTTAGGCGAATTGGTAATTCTACCATCCCAAAACTCATTATGGCCATCCCAGGCATAAACATTTTCCCAATTGTAATCGGATATTGATTTCTTATAACTTGCCGCCATATAATCGCAGATACCTTCATCAATTGCACTACGTTCAATTCCAATGTTTGTTTTTGGTGAAGCATAATCGCTGAGTGCATGCCCGTATTCGTGAATTATGGGAGTGGCATCTTCCGCATCGTCAACACCACCAATTCCAAATAAAATTCTACCAGGATTGAAGTTTGATGCGTAAAACGAGTTATCGCTGGTTGTTCCGTGTGCATCAACCAAAATTTGAGTTTTACCGAGATTTTCGTGACCAATTTTTTCCATGTGTTCTCTTAGCTGAGTTATATGGTAAAACACATTTACATCTTCAAATCCAGATTCGCTGCGGTTAAAAAAGAAATTCCCATCTCTACTTATTGCAACGGGAACAGATGGCTTACCTAAATCAGCCATTTTTATGTAATCATTTTCCAATCTAAAAGTGTCATTTTGATAGAGAGTTTTAATTTTTTTCTGGAAAATTTCATTTTGTAATGCGCTGTTATTCTGATCATTATTATCAGTTAGATTTCCGCCATAGCTCGATTTTGAAGAGGTGATGGGGTCGGGGTAAAAAACATGCACATTCGCTAGGCTATCTGGATTGTTTAAATAATGATTATGAGATTGTTCGTAAAGCACGACACCTTTATCATTTACAAGCAACTCGTTATTAAGGCTTATGTCAGCAGATTGGGCAATTTCGACTCTAGCAAGTTCAAGTCCCGATTCAGTTGCTACGTATACTTGAGTAGTGTCTTTCGGTTTTTCGTTTCCTTTTTTGAACGTTGGTGAAACACAGTTATTCGATTCTAGAATTATCTCGCCATTATGTCGGTAATGCACTTTTAAGCCTTTGCCGTAAACTGGAATATTATTAATATACTGCTGGTAGTATTCGTGTTCTCCAGTTAAACTGGTTCTAGTGTATTCTAGGCGGTAAGAAACGGTTTCGCTGTATGTAAATGGAAAATTTGGTTTGTCTTTTCGGTTTTTGCTTTTTGTGCTTTTAATCGAAAACTGAGAATAGCTTGTAGAGTTTTGAGCGCATAAAGCAACACTAAGGAGGCAACTGCAGAGGTATATGGTTAAATTTCTTCCCATGAGAGCTTTACAAGGCTCTCAAATTTAGCTTTTATTTTATTCAACTCGTCACCATTTGTTTTAACGGTAATAATGTACTCGTTCGAATAGTCTTGATTGCTTATTTCTATGTTTTCCTTCGATAAAAAGCTAAGCACAATGCCAAGATTTTGATCGGAAATGTTGAGCTTAAGGAAATACAAGCGTTCAAATTTCTGCTTTCCAGAGAGCTCTATAACCTCCTGAGCAGTTGTTTTGTAGGCATTAATTAAACCAGATACTCCGAGCTTAGTGCCGCCAAAATACCTGACCACACATACCAACGTATTAATTACTTTAAATGATTTTAATTGACCAAGAATTGGTGCTCCTGCCGAATTGCTTGGTTCGCCAGCGTCTGTTGAAAATTCTTCAATCCTATTGTTTTGTATTAATCGATATGCATAACAAACGTGATTGGCTTTTGAGTTTGTTTTTCTTAGGTCAGCAACAATTTCTTTAACCTCTTCAATAGAATTTATTTTGTAGCTATAGCCAAAATGTTTTGAGCCTTTATCCTTAAAAAGACTTTTGGCGTTTTTCTGTATGATAAACAAGTCGTTTTCCATTAGCTATAGAATACCAACATTAAAATAGCAAGCAAACAAAACACTAAACCAGCATAATTGGTTTTGCTCATCTTTTCTTTAAAGAAGATTAGTGCAACTAATGAAGTACAAGCAATAATTCCGACGTTATTCACTGGAAAAATTACAGCTGATTGATCTGAAAAAGATTTAATTGCCTCAAACAAAAAATAAATTGAAAAGAAATTAGGAATTCCCAATAAGGCACCCCAAAGAAGGTTTTTTTGATTGAGTTGTAAGTTCTTGTTTAATAGGCCATATCCAGAGCCTATCACAAAGGCTGAGCAAAATATTCCGACTGTAAGCGTAGGTGAAGACCACTCGTCCAAAATATACTTTTCGCCTATTTTTAATAGAACATCGAGTAGTCCACTACCTAGAAACAAAATGAGTGGCCATTTTAGGTCTCCAGAGTGCTGAGAGTTGCTGTGATTAGGTTTTACCGCTAAATAAAGTCCAACGACACCCAAGATTATTGCAATAATTTGAATAGCAGAAACAGTTTCATTAAAGACAAAAACTGAAAGAACTACAGGGACAACAAAAGCCATTTTATTCGATAAAACAGAAACTGCTGCGCCGTTTTCTTTAGTTACAATTGCAAGAAGATTAAACAACGAAATAAAAACTGCGCCCAAAATCAATGAAAAGAGTGTACAGGACTTACAAGATATTGCTTGTTGAAAAGGAATTGAAAAAACTATAAGCCCAGTAGAGGCAGCAAAAAAGTAATTAAAGACTACGACAGTATATCTATCTACTGAGTATGCATCAAATAATTTAAATATGACAAATAGGAGGGAAGCAGTTAGAACACTAATTATAATCCAAATCAAAATGCTTTTTTTGAAATGTTAATAGTGAAAGTTGATCCCATATCAGCAGCGGTTTTAATGTTTATTTTATGACCCAATGCATCGGCAATTTTCTTCACTGATGAGAGACCTAGTCCAAAACTGCTTTCGCCAGCTTTAGGAGTAGCGTTTAACCGCTGGTAGGGTTGATATATTTTTTTCTGATCTTCTTCGGTAAATCCAAGGCCATTATCACTAACTGAAATAGTGTTTACCGTGGTTTTGTCATCCACGCCAATTATAACCTCAGAGTTAGGGTTAGAATATTTAATAGCATTACTTAACAGGTTAGAAATTATCTGATCTAACAATCCTGAATCTGAGTTTATGGTTTGCAACGATGGTTTATTCTCGAACTGAACGCTGATGTTTTTCTTATTTGCCCAGTCAGCGTGTCTGGCAATGATTTTATTTATGAATACATCCACATTAATAGATTCAATTTTAGATTTAAGTTCATCAGCCCCAACTTTTTGATTTTCAAGAATCTGATCAATCATGTTGAGCATTTTATGCATCATTTCTTTACTGATGTCAATGTGCTCAATTGCTTCTTTTGAATTTGGATTATCAATAGAACTCAACTCCATACCAATTAAATCATTAAGTCCTAGAATTGAGTTGAGCGGTGTACGTAAATTATGAGCAACTATACCCAGCAAATGATGTTGTCTTTGGTTAAAGCTTCCAGCTCTTCTACTTTTTCTTCTAGTAATGTTTTTGCTTTTTGGAGCTCAGATTGCGAGTCTCTAATTGCTTTGTTTTGTTTTTCGTCAAGGTTGTTGGTTGCAATTAGCTGTTTGTTTGATTTCTGTTTGGCTCTGTTGCTGTACAATAAACTAATTACCGCAATAAGTCCCATTATTACAATTAGTGTAAGTAGTTCTGTAACACGCTGCTGAGTTGATAGTTCTTTGGCTCTTAACTCTGCTTCTCGTTCAGTTAATTGCAGCAGCTTTTTATTACCTAATACTTTCTGAGCGTAACGTTCGTTTGCCAGCTTTTTATCGGTCAGGCTATTTCTGAGCTTGGTTTTTATACGATCACTTTTTCTAGAGCAATCAATTGCCTTTTTATGATTTCCACGCTCTTCCTCAAGAGTTGAGAGCAGAGCATATGCCTTTTGAAGTAGTTCAAAATAGCTTTCAATTCCTGCCAATTCAATAAGCCCGATACAGCTTTCTATGCTTTCATTCCTTTTGTTTAGCTTATTATAAATGTTTGCCAACTGATGCAAACTAGCTGCATAGAAATGATGATCTTCAACCTCTTCAAGAGCAGCTTTAGAAGTCATTGTCTGTTTAAAGGCTAGATCTTTTTTTTCGTTTGCTATCAGTGCGCAGCACAAGTCATTTGACACACTCACTTTCAGTTTTAAAACTCGTTGCTCATCTTCATTGGTATTTTTTAAAAGCTGTAATGCTTGCGAGTAGAACTCAATGGCTTTTTCGGATTGATTTTGTTTTAGTTGAAGCATGCCCATGTACTGTAGGCTGTGAGCTTGCAAATAACTGTTTTTGAGCTCTTTTCTTAGTTCATAGCCTTCGATGAACAAGCTTTGAGCTTCTTCAATACGATTATTTGCTAAATGCACCAAGCCAATATTATTTGCGGCTGTAGCGGCTAAATCTTTTGCCTTTTCTGACAATGCCAGTGCTCTTGCTATTTCATATTTTTTAGATGCCGCTTTAAGATCGTCATTTTTATAATATACATTGCCAATATCAATATTAAGCTTGGCAATCATTCGGTCGTTTTTGCCAGCCGTGGTAAAGTCTAAAGCGGTTAAATAGTACTCCAATGCCAAAGCATAGTCACCTTGATCAAAATTTAATTGTCCTAAAACATTAAAATAGTTGGCTTTAAAACTACTATCGACAAAGTGATCTAAACTATTAAACACGCTATCTGACTCGGCGTAACTCACAACAGGGTTTTGCTTTAGGGTTGAAACATCAATCTTCAATGCAAGCTCACCCATGAATGCTTCGTAATCTTCGTTTTGAGCAAAAGAGTAAATTGAAAAAACTACACCGAAAACAGTGAAAACGAGCTTAAAATAACGACTTATGCTTTCAATCATTTGCGTGGTATGTGTTTTTGTAGAAAGTTAATTTATCAATCGCTGAGCCCGATTCAAAATTAATTTTATTGCCTTCTAAACGTGGAGCTTTTACACCTTCTGAAATAGTATGTGAACCCCTATATACGCGAGCTTCATCCCATAAGTTTTTATCAATAAATTCTTTCAAGGTTTTAGCACCTCCTTCAACTAATATTGATGCAATTCCATGCTTCAAAAGCAGATGGAGAGCATTATCAAGTCCTTCTTTACTGGAGATAAACTCAATATTCTCAGGTAAATGAACAGGCTTGGCAGGCGCAATTAAAATAGCTTTTCGGTCTTTCCAAAACAAAGTAGTTAAATCTTCAGCTCTAGTGCTTAAGACAATCGGAGTAGGTTTGGTACCTGATGTAAGACGGACATCAAGTTTTGGTTTATCGTTGAGCAATGTTTTGGCGCCGATTAATATTCCGGCTTCTTCTGATCGCCATTTATGGACTAATTGCTGGTTCAAAAAACTACTAATCTTAAGTGCTTTTTGCGGTTTTAAATGATTGATGAAACCATCTGCGGTTTGTGCCCATTTTAAAACTATGTAAGGTCTATTATTGATTTGAGCACTAAAAAACCGTTTATTCAATTCTAATCCTTCTTTTTCAAAAACTCCAGATTCTACTTCAATACCCGCTTTTTGGATTTTTTCAATCCCAGACCCGTTTACTTTTGGGTTTGGGTCGCTGTTACAGATTACTACTCGCTTAAAATTGCTTTTTACCACTAAATCGGCACAAGGAGGGGTGTTGCCAAAATGGTTGCATGGCTCCAAGTTTACGTAAAGTGTGCTATGTGGAAGTAAAGATTTGTCTGTAACGCTATTAACTGCGTTGGGTTCAGCGTGTAAATCGCCAAATTTTCGGTGATAACCTTCTCCAATTATTTTGTCGTTGTGCACAATTACAGCTCCAACCAAAGGGTTAGGTGCAACATTTCCCGCTCCTTTTTTAGCAAGCTGAAAACAGCGCTTCATAAACCTTTTATCTTGTTGGGTCACCACAGCTCAAATCTATTGATTTAATTTGCCGCAAGTCCATAAAAACAACAGTAATTCAGCGTATGAGTTTTTCAAATATCAGGCACATTTTTTTCGATTTAGATAGAACCCTTTGGGACTTTAAATCTAACAGTAGAGAGGTGCTGACAGAAATTTATAATGAATACGGTTTAGCCAACAAAGGTGTGCGATCGGCAATGGATTTTATAGTGAGCTACGAGCGCATAAATGAACAAATGTGGGACGCATACCGCAAAGGATTGCTTTCAAAAGAAAAGCTGAGAAGCGGTAGGTTTTTAAAAGTGCTCAGTTTATTCGGAATTGCCGATGAGTCGATTGGAAATAGTATAGGCGATTATTACGTGAAACACAGCCCATACAAAGTGGGGTTATTTGACCATAGTCATGAAATTCTGAAATACTTGCAGCAGAAGTATGCGTTGCACATTATAACGAATGGGTTTGAGGAAGTCCAATACATAAAATTGCGGGAATCTAAGCTGCTCGATTATTTTGATGCTATTATCACAAGCGAAGCGGCAAAAGCTAAAAAGCCACACCAACAAATTTTTAATTATGCGCAAGAACTAACCAACGCACAGGCAAAAGATTGTTTAATAATAGGGGACGACATAGAGGCGGATATTAACGGTGGAAAAGAAGCAGGTTGGGAAACCATTCATTTTGATCCACATAGAGAGTTTGCTCAATTGTCTGGAAATAGAATATTTCATTTAAAAGAACTAGAGTCATTACTTTAATGCAATTTGTGATGGTTTACACCGAAAGTTCCTTAAGTAGGTATTAATTTTACACTTGGTTCACGTTCTCACTTTTGGGCGGTTCAGCATTGATTAATAATACCATTATGACACAGTTAAAAATCATAATATTCCTTTCATTGAGTTTAGTAACCCTTTTCTCTTGTACTAAACCAAAGGAAGGGTGTACAGACCCAGAGGCTAAAAATTACGATCCAGCGGCAAAGTACAATTCATTGTGTGTTTACGGAGACGACCCAATTGTGATTGATACTGGCGGTGTAAAGCCCTGCGATACTTGCTCTGCGTCTAAATTTCAAAAAATTGAGATAACCATAACTCCAGTTATTGATGGTGAGCGTGTTTTCTTAAATAGAAATTATAAAGATGATAGAGGAAGAGACCTTGAGTTTACATTTTTCAAGTTTTACGTATCAAATGTGCTGTTTGGAACCAGAAGTTTTTCACGGATAGAAATTGCTGATGTGGATCTTATTGATTTGGATACATCAACTTTCCTAAGCCAAACCAGAATATTGTACGATAATGTTGTTGAAGGAGAAGCTCAAGCTGGGACATACAATAAGATTTATTTAGGATGTGGAGTTGATCCGGTATTTAACGAAGAGTATAGACCCAATGACTATCCTTCAGACCATCCATTAAATGCACTTTACACCGGTATGGATTGGACGTGGGAATCGAAATATAAGTTTACCTCTTTAGAAGGCTCTGTAGATACCGACAGCAATGGAGTTTATGATAGACCTTTCTTTTATCACACCGGTTTTAGCGATTTATACCGCCAGGTGATTTTAAATACTGGAGACTTTGAAGTGAAAGAAGGAGTAACCACTCATGTCAATTTAGAGTTAGATGTTTCTAAACTTTTTGAAGGATTAAATATTGCTACAAAGGAAGGACAATCGCACACCAGCGGGCTTCAACAGCTCGAGTATTCAAGAACCTTGCAAACCAATTTGGCAAACAATATCTCGTTTAAAGGAGTAACTTACGAATAGGTAATTAATAAAGGTTTGTTAAAGGAATTTCTACTGACTATTCCTTGTCTAATTTTACAGCCTAAATAGGATTTGTATGAAGTATATATTAGGCTTTTCTAGGTTATTTGTTGGTTCATTATTCATTGAAAGTGGCTTAATAAAAGCCAACGACCCACTTGGTTTTTCATACAAATTAGAGGAGTACTTTGCCGAAAGCGCATTAAACTTACCGTTTTTGGAGCCTTGGGCCTTAACGCTGGCCATTGCGGCGTGTGTGGCAGAAATCGTTCTTGGATTCGCTGTTTTATTTGGTGCTAAAATTCGTTTGGCTTCATGGTCATTACTAATTTTAACGCTGTTTTTTGGTTGGCTTACGGCGTACACGGCAACCTGCGATCCACAAGGAACTTACACCGTAATTGAAAATGGAGTAGAGGTTCAAAAGTCAGTTACTTGTGTTACCGATTGTGGTTGTTTTGGCGATGCCATGAAAGGAAGCGTTGGTCGGAGCTTAACACCTTGGGAGTCGTTTGCTAAAGACATGGTGCTGTTGGTGTTTATTCTTCCAATTTTCTTTTTTCAAGGAAAAATTAAACCCAATAAAATGAGCGACGATCAAGTTTTTATGCCGCTTTCGTTGGTTTTTGTTGCGTTCTTTAGTTGGGTATTTGGCTGGTCTTTTCCAATGTTATTTACCATTATCGGGTATGGAGGTTTTATTGCAGCAAGACAATTACTCCACATCAAACGAGCAGAATGGCCAACAGCTGCTTGGGTTTTTGTTTTAGCCATGGGCTTTTCATTTTGGTGCATAAATCACTTGCCGGTTAAAGATTACAGACCATACGCAGAAGGAAAAAGCATTACAGAAGGTATGAAAACCGCTGAAGAGCTTGGTTTGGAGCCGCCAACTTTTGGCTATATCTATACGTTGGTAAACAATCAAACGGGTGAGCTTAAAGAAATGACTGACAAGGAATACATTGACGGAAAATGGTGGGAGAACAAGGATTACGAAATGAACTCTGACTTAACCAAACAAGTTAAACTGCAAGATGGATACGAGCCGCAAATTCACGATTTCTTCATTATGGACGAAGAAGGGAACGACAAAACCTCTGAGCTGCTTTCAGCACATAAAGCCTTTATGGTTATAGCCTACGATATAGAAAAAACAAGCGGAAAACCACAAGCGGATTTAGTTGCGTTGAACGAGGTAGCAAAAACTGCAGGAACACTGTTTGTTGGAATTACAGCAACGGGGTATAACGAGTTAAACGACTTTAGACACAAACATCAACTCGCTTTTGATTTTTGGAACGGTGATGCTACCGTGCTTAAAACCATAATTCGCTCAAACCCAGGATTGGTTTATTTAGAAAATGGAGTAGTGGTAAAAAAATGGCATTACAATGATTTACCGGCACCTCTTGAGCTAAAAGAGCTGATTCAATAAGCCTTTTGTCGCCTCTAATACACTAAAGTGTATTGGCATAATTCACTTTTGTTGTATGAATTTGCTAGAGCTTTCGTTTAATTTTATACATGCTGCCAGAAAAGGTGTTTGTCTTGTTAATGCTTTCTCGGACTTTAAGAAGGTTTCCAATGAGGAAATATTCAATTAACTAAAAAATGATGAGCTTAAAAAAGTTCTTTGGATAAACTTATATAACGGTATCTTTTAAAGTGAGTTATATAAAGTATTTAAACTAAACTATAAAGTTAAACTCGCTTGTTTTAAAGATGTTTGTTTGAGCTTAGATGAAATTGAACACGGAATTCTTAGGTGATCTAAACTAAAGCTATCGCTGGGTTACATCGAGAACATTAAACCGAGTGTATTCGAAAAGAACGCTAGACTACATGAAACTGATTACAGAATTCATTTTGCATTGAATTATGGGGCAAATAGTTGCCCTCCAATTATGGAATATAATCAGTCCGAAGTTGAAGATCAACTCAATCAATCCACCTTAAACTATCTAGAAGAAAGTGTTTTGGAAATGGATGGTGGTAAATCGGTAAAAGTTCCTAGGCTTTGCTTTTGGTACTTAGCGGATTTTGGAGGCTTTTCTGGAATTAGAGCTATGCTTAAATCGTATAAATTGATAGGGCC
>CBFICO010000024.1:0-7703 GCA_965661115.1 Salibacteraceae bacterium | reverse complement strand
TAGGGCCAGATTCAAATCCAAATATTGAATTTCTTAACTACGATTGGTCCATAAACCCCAATAACTTTGCGGTTTAAATTTGATTTATGTACGGAAACGCAACACTTCCAGAAAATTGGGCTACCATACAAACAGTTGAAGGCGTTAAACAAGCTATAGAAAGTTCGCAAACATCTCCCGTTTTACTCTTAAAACATAGCACAAGGTGCCCCATTAGTTCAATGGCATTGAACCGCTTACTTAATGGTTCTCCAGATTTTAAAGAGCAAGTAAAGGTGTATTACTTAGATTTAATTGCATACCGAGATGTAAGTAATTGGATTGCTAGCGAACTAAATATTACCCATCAATCACCACAAGCAATTGTATTAAAGAACAAAGAGGTAATCCACATTTCAACGCATGGACAAATAGATCCTATGGATATTTTGGACGATGTAAATCAACACAGTTGAAAAAAATAGGATTGCTCTCCGATACCCACGGCTTTGTTGATGAGTCCGTTTATAAACACTTTGCATCTTGCGATGAAATTTGGCACGCTGGAGACATTGGATCCCAAAATGTAATAGACGACCTTTCCGCATTTAAGCCCATTAGGGCAGTTTATGGCAATATTGACAATCACTCTTTACGCAATCAATATCCCGAAAACAATGTCTTTGAATTGGAAGGGGTTAAGGTTTTTATCACGCACATAGCTGGCTATCCGGGGAAATACAACCCAAGAGTACGGGCATTAATTGAAGAGCATAAACCTAAATTGTTTGTTTGTGGTCATTCGCACATTCTTAAAGTGCAGTACGATAAAAAATATCAGCACTTACACATGAACCCCGGTGCTTATGGAAATCACGGTTTTCACAAAGTAAAAACTATGTTGCGTTTTACCTTAGACAAGGGAGCGATAAAAGATTTGGAAATCATTGAAAAGAAGCGGTGATTATTCTGCTTTTTTAATCACCTTTGCTTCAAAGCTCAAACTATGATTCGCGTTCTAACCTCAATTTTATTCCTATTAATCCATCTAATTTCTTTCTCTCAAGACACTATTACATTATCTTCTGAAGGTAAAATTGGCGTTAAAATACTCACCATTTCTGATGAATACATTGAATACAAAAAGTCAGATTATATTGATGGACCCACCTACAAAACAGAATTAAAAAATGTCGAGTCCATTAGCCTAAAAGGAGAAGAAAGCAATTCTTCTATTAATTCTGTAGTTGGCGCTAGAGGTCAAATTATGCTAGAAAGAAGGCACTATATTGGAGCGGGAAGCAGTGTGTTTTTTAATCCTAGAATTAGTGATCCAGGATTTGCTTTAAATATTAATGGAACCTATTTTTTTACTCCTGTATTTGGGATTGAAGTGGGGTTTAGGTTACTCCAAGATGAGGTTTCATTTAATATCAATGCTTTGGATGTAATCGATAGATCGGCCTTTATTATCAGACCTACTTTTAATAACACCCGTTTTTCCCATTATTTGGTGGCGCCAACGTTTTCAATACCTCTAAAACATTTTAGTTTAGATTACAAGGCGCCTTTTGGATACACAAGGATTTCGACAAAAGCGAAGGATTATACTCAAAGTGCAAGTATTGGAGGCGCTCATACGTTCAAGATTGAGGAAATGAAAGCCGGTGGATATTCATTTGGTGGTGGAATGGCTATGCGTTTTAACTTGACAAAAAACAACCCAATTACTTTTGCTTTTGGGTTAGATATGCTAGTTAGTATTGTAAGTCCCGAGTACAATTTGGTGTCCATTCACGACACAACTGGTGTTGAACATACAAGTCAAGATCGCGATCAAAATACATTTGTAAGTACAAATGTTTTTGTGCAATTAGTGTATCAGATTAATGAACCGTAGCAAGGTGATACTTTGAGAAGGAGTTAGGGTAAAAATTTAGTTATCACAATTCTGTTCAATAAACTCTAATCTAGCTACTTCAAACCCTAGCTGAGCCGCTTCTTGTTTGAGTTGCTTAATTATTTGATCGTCTAAGGATTTAGTTCTTGATAAAATCCATAAATAATCAAGCGTAGGAGAGCCTACCAAAGCGTAATTGTAATTAGTATCCAACGCCATTATTTGGTAATCGCCTGCAAATGGCCAAAAAAATGACACTTTAATTTTTGAAGGGTCATCAGCATTAGGAACCCAAGCTTTGCCTTTAGATTCTTCGATTTTATTGCGGTCTGATTCCTTTATACCTTTGTTTATTACTTCAATTTTTCCGTTGTTTAGTAACTTGTAGTTGGCGGTAACGCAAACTAATCCTTTTTCAAAAGAGTTCGGAAAACGAGCTATTTCGTACCATTTTCCTTGGTACTTTTCTAAATCAACATCAGCTACCATTTTAAGGTCTTTATTGCTTGAACAAGAAATTAATGCTAGTGCACTTATAATAGATACGAGTATAGTTTTCATAGAATATATTCTTTGGACGCAAGATCGGTATTTTATAATTCTCAGTAGCTGATATGAAATACCTTTGCAGCTAATAAAAATCAAAGATGGGTAACTTCAGTAATTTGGGCGTAAACGAAGGGTTAGAGAAAGGATTAAACGAAATGGGCATCCATGAACCCACCCCAATTCAGCTTGAAATTATTCCAATATTGCTTGAAAACGAGACTGATATTGTGGGGCAAGCCCAAACAGGGACTGGAAAAACAGCGGCTTTTGGTTTACCGTTGTTGCAAAGAATTGATTCCAATCAAAATGTTATACAAGGATTGGTTTTGTGTCCTACCAGAGAACTTGGCCAACAAGTAGCTAAGCAGCTTTTTAAGTTTACTAAGTACTCCGATAAAATATTCACAGAATCGGTATATGGTGGAGTCAAAATTGATGTTCAAATTGAACGACTAAAACGACCTACGCACGTTGTGGTCGCTACTCCAGGTCGTCTTATCGATTTGGTGAACAAAGAGGCATTAGACCTATCTCATGTGCGAACCATAATCTTAGATGAGGCTGATGAAATGTTGAGTTTGGGTTTTAAAAAAGAACTGGAGGAAATTTTAAGCTTTGTTTCTTCAGCAGAGGAGAAGTGGTTGTTTTCAGCAACGCTTCCACATGGTATTCGTCAAATTATTAACCAGCATTTATCGCCAGAAGCCATTAAGGTTTCGGTTAGCGACAAGCACAAGGTGAACAAAAACATTGAGCACCAATATTTGGTTTGTGAGGAGAACGAAAAGCTTCATTTAATGATGGAGAAGCTGCGGGATGCCAAGCAGGATAGAGGAATTATTTTTTGCAGAACAAAAGCCTCAGCTCAAAAACTAACCAAGCAGTTGCAAAGCAGAAATGTGGCGGTGGATACTATCAACGGCGATATGCGCCAAATAGATAGAGATAAAGTGATGCGTGCTTTCAGAAAAGGAACGCTTCAGGTTTTAATTGCAACCGATATTGCAGCGCGTGGTATTGACGTGAAAGGATTGGCGTTCGTATTCCATTATCAATTACCCGATCAGGCTGAGTTTTATACCCATCGCGCCGGAAGAACGGCCAGAGCAGGAGAAAGGGGAGTATCGCTTTGTTTTGTAACATCTAGAGAGTTGCAAACCTTGCGTGGTTATGAAAAAAGCTTGGGCGTGGTGTTTAATCAGATAAGGTAGTTGCTAGTCCCGATAGCTATCGGGAGTTTGTAGTTAGTAGTTAGTAGTTAGTAGTTAGTAGTTAGTAGTTAGTAGTTTAATCAGATTTGGTTATAATTAAACGTCATTCCCGCACAGGCGGGAATCTATTTTAATAGGTAGAAACTCCGGATCAAGTCCAGAATAACGAAGAAGAAAAACAAAAAAAGCCCCACGAAAAATCGAAGGGCTTTTAAATTTCTATTTAATGCAGCTTATTTAGCAGCATTGTATCTGTTGTTCACTTCGTCCCAATTAATTACGTTAAAGAAAGCCTCAATATAATCTGGGCGACGGTTTTGATAGTTTAGGTAATAAGCGTGCTCCCAAACATCTAAGCCTAAAATTGGAGTTCCACCACAACCAACACCTGGCATAAGCGGATTATCTTGATTAGCCGAAGAACACACTTCTAATTTTCCGTCTTTTACACAAAGCCAAGCCCAACCAGAACCAAATTGTGTTGCTGCTGCGTTGCTAAAAGCATCTTTAAATGCCTCAAAGCCACCTAAATCACTGTCAATTGCATCTGCCAACAATCCAGTAGGTAATCCACCACCGTTTGGAGACATTACTTCCCAAAATAAGCAGTGATTATAATATCCGCCACCGTTGTTTCTAATGCCAGCTCCAAGAGAATCAACATTAGCTAAAATATCGTCAATGCTTGAATTTTCGTGCTCCGTTCCTTCAAGAGCTGCGTTAAGTTTTGCAGTGTATCCAGCATGGTGCTTAGAATGGTGAATTTCCATTGTTCTTGCATCAATATGTGGTTCAAGTGCGTTGTAATCGTATTTTAAATCTGGTAATTTGAAAGCCATTTTATTTAGTTTTTATGTTTTATAAATGTGTGAAACCTCAAATATATAAAGGCTTCAGAAGCGAGAGTGGGTATGAGTGAATTAAAATATTGTTAATACATCTATTTGCACTGCTTGGTTTAAAAAGTGTCACGAATTAATCTTTTCAAAAGCCAAGCTATCTGTAGATTTGCACCATGCGCAATGCGGTACTAATTCTCACCCTAATTATATTTTCCATGGCAGCAAGAGCTCAAAAATCAAAGATTATTTACGTTGGAGACCCAATGTGCAGTTGGTGTTACGGTTTTGCTCCAGAAATATTGAAAGTAAAAGAACACTTCGATACCCTGCATTTTCAGTTGGTATTGGGTGGACTGCGTCCTTATGGTACACAAACCATGGCAGATTTAGGTGATTTTTTAAAAGAACACTGGGAACAAGTGCAGCAAAGAAGTGGGCAGCCATTTAAATACGACATCTTAAACGACAAGTCTTTTGTGTACGATACTGAACCACCAGCAAGAGCGGTGGTGGTAATGCGCGAATTAAACCGAAAAGCAGAGTTCGACTTCTTTAAAGATGTTCAGCATTTGTTTTATGAGCAGAATGCCAATACCCATAGCGCCAAAGCATATTTGCCGTTACTCAAAAAATACGAAGTAGAAGCAGACGATTTTGAAAACACCTTTGAAAGCTCTTGGGCTAAAATGGAAGTGAAAAAGGATTTTCAATTGGCGCAACAAATGGGCGTAAAAGGCTTTCCTGCAGTTATTTTAGAACATGACGGAATATTAATGTTAGTGACCAACGGCTATGCCGAAGGAGATAAAATTATAAAAGCGATTGAAGGAGTGTTGGCCCGTTAAAACACTTTGTGCATGTGATAGGTGCTTGGACTAAACCCGAGTTTTTCCCAAAATTTAATTCCCTTTGGGTTTTGCACCGCCACTTGCAATTCCACAGCATTACAGCCTTTTTCTTTAAAATAGCCAAGCGTTTTTTCTACAAGAGATTGACCAATACCTTTTCCTCTGCATGCATCGGAAACAACGGTTTCTGCAATATATCCTGTACGTTTAATTCCCATAAAGCTTGGTAAATCATTAATTCTTGAAAAACAACATCCCACAATTAGTTCATTTTGTATGGCTACAAAACAATGCTCCGCTTCAGATTCAATTCTTTTTATTAGCGATTGTTTTAGTGATTCGGACTCGTTAGCGTCATACGAAAACATTGGACCCATACCTTGGTGGTAAGCCATAATCTCGAGCTACAGCGATTGCAGGCTTTCTATATCTTTTTGGGTTGCTTTTCTGATTTGAATACTCATAAGGGGTTTATGTAAGATGGTAATATGTTATCAATTGCTTTTTGTAAGGTATAATCAAGCTCGGTAATTGTGTTCTGCCTATCAAAAGTAAAAAGCTCAAGTTTTACTTTATTGTAAACTATATAAATTGTTGGATGGTGAGCTTGTTCTTCTGCTACTTCTGCCACGGCGTTCACAAACCGCATTGCTTCTTTAAAATTGCGAAACTTCACTTCACAAATCAGTTTGTTTTTTTGCTTTTTCCAAGGTTCCATTTTTCAAGGTTAAATGTTTATTTCCGATTAATCCAAAATTAAAGTTCCCGAAACTTTCCTTGTATTTTATCGATAAAAATTGCGGTTTATAGAACACGCCACATATTAAAGATAAATCGGAACATTAGAAATCAATTACTGTTTAAACTCGGTACTTTTTCTGCTATTCTGCTCGGGCAGTTGGCCTTATCGGTTTATTCACTGAATGAGTTGAAACGCTTGAGCACCATGCGAGAAGCCATAGCAGATGCACAAATAAACTGGCTTTCTGCTAATTCTGAAATGTTCAGATACCTCAACACAGACATAAACAAAGAAAGATTTTACAGTAAAGGTAGCGTTGGAGTTATGAAAGATATTCAATGGAATCAGTCTAATGTTGATGCTGAATTTGAAAAATTGCTCATTAGTTCAACAACCAGACAAATTGGAATGCTTGAAAACTTACAAGCTATCCGGAAAAAGTTTTCATGGTATAGTAAAAGGTACAGCTTTTAGAAGAAAAAATTCTTGAAAAGGGCTTTAAAGATCATGGTCTTGAAGGTAAAATGCGCAATTACATTCATAAGTTAGAGTCTATACCCAATGTGCCAACCGAAACATTACTGCGAATAAGAAGACACGAAAAGGATTTCATTCTGTGTAAAGATTCAGCATATGTGCATAAATTAATGCTAGAGGTAGAAGTTTTGGATAAGTAACTAGCCAGGAATGATGATCATTTGGGCATGTTTTTACTAAGTAATTATCAAGAGACTTTTTTAGAATACACCAAATTAAGCTCTGAGCTGGGTAAAATGGGGGAGTCGGGTATTATTAGAGAAGTAGAGTTGTTGAGCTTGGCGCTTGATAAACAATTTAAGGAACTTACTAGAGTATTCAATAGACGGTTGGATAATCAGTTAGAATTTTTGAAGTGGTTATTACTAGTTACCACTCTACTGGTAGTAATACTTTCTATTTTCTTGAGTTTTTACATAGCTAATAAAATTACAAGGCCAATTCGCTTATTGACAGTTATAATCACGCAGCCCAATTTAGACGAATCGGTAGTAAAATTGAAACAAATAGGAGTAAACTCGAGCCAACTGGATGAGTTGGAAAAGCTTAAAGTATCTTTTTTAAACTTAGGTTAGCGCATAACGGGACAAATGCACGAAATAGAACTAAAAAACGATGAATTAAGAGATTAAAACAAGTCGCTTGAACAGTTGAATATGGAGCTAGATCGTTTTATTTATCATACATCGCACGATTTACGATCTCCACTCACTGCAGTTTTAGGACTTATTGAAGTGATTGAAACCTATAAAGATGAAGATATAACTTAATATCTAGAGCATATGAAAACGAGCATCAATCAGCTGGATATGACTATTTTGCAAATCATACAATTTTATAAAAACCAAAACACTAGCGTTGATTTTGAGGATATAAACCTTTATGCTATAGTTGACAGTATTTTCAAGCTTTACCAGCATCACCCTAAAGCTAAAGGAACTGAGTTTACTACTAATTTGGAAGCGTTAGAGATTATAAATTCAGACCATTATAGGCTTACGATTATACTCAAGAACTTGATTTCTGATGCCATAAAATATTCCGATGCTAAAAAGGAGCTCAAAAAAAGTAGAAGTAAGCACTTATGAAGAACCC
>CBFICO010000023.1:0-24650 GCA_965661115.1 Salibacteraceae bacterium | reverse complement strand
AAAATTGACTTTAAAGTTGATAAGTACGGCATTGTTCACGCTTCGGTAGGTAAAGCATCTTTTGATGCTGATAAGCTATATGACAACACTCAAGAATTGTTACAAACCTTGGTTAAACTTAAGCCTGCTGCTGCTAAAGGTGTTTATATGAAAAGCATCTATGTAAGTAGCACAATGAGTCCAAGTGTAGCAGTGGATCCTAAAAACATATCCGCTTAAGCGGAGAGTGAATCTCTTTAAAAAAATACTATGACAAGAGAAGAAAAATCACAAATCATTGAGGATCTCTCAGAAAGATTAGCAAGCGCAGGTGTTGTATACTTAGCTGATATAGCGGGTATGAACGCTGATTCCACCTCTAAATTGAGAAGACTTTGTGCCAATAAAGAAGTTAAACTTCAAGTGGTAAAAAATACACTTCTTAAAAAAGCAATGGAAAACGTAGATGGACGTGACTACTCTGGGTTATTTGAAGTAATGAAAGGAAATACTTCAGTATTAACCGCAGAAATGGGAAATGTTCCAGCTAAACTTATTAAGGAATTCAGAAAGAAAGAAGACAAGCCTGTTTTAAAAGGAGCTTGGGTTGAAGAAACCGTTTACGTTGGTGACAATCAACTAGATGCATTAGCAAATCTTAAGTCTAAAAACGAACTTATTGCTGATGTTATTATGTTGTTACAATCTCCTGCTAAAAACGTTGTGTCTGCACTTAGTTCAAGTGGAAGCACACTTTCTGGAATCGTTAAAACTCTTTCAGAGCGATCTGAATAATTAGATTAAATAATTTATTAAGTACACAATTAAAATTCAATAAAATGGCTGATTTAAAAGCTTTTGCTGAGCAACTTGTTAACCTTACTGTTAAAGAAGTTAGCGAACTTGCAGAAATCTTAAAAGAAGAATACGGTATTGAGCCTGCTGCTGCTGCAGTTGCAGTTGCTGGACCTGCTGCTGGTGGCGGAGACGCTGGTGGTGCAGAAGAGAAAACCGAGTTCAACGTAATCCTTAAAGCTGGTGGTGCAAACAAACTTAAAGTAGTTAAGTTAGTAAAAGAACTTACTGGACAAGGGCTAAAAGAAGCTAAGGCTATCGTAGATGGTGCTCCTGAAACTATTAAAGAAGGTGTTCCAAAAGACGAAGCTGAAGCGCTTAAAGCTCAATTGGAAGAAGTTGGAGCTGAGGTTGAGCTCAACTAATATTCCCTCAATAATTTTTACTAAAGGTTTAGACTCCGCATTTGTGCGGATCTAAACCCTTTGGTGTTTATAGTAGTAACTTATTTTTTTGTCTAACTAATTGCCTTTAAGTTCCATGATTCAGCAGGAAACAAATAGTAAGAGGATTAATTTCGGAACCACCAAAAACCGATTAAAATACCCAGATTTTCTGGACATTCAGATTAAGTCATTTCAAGACTATTTTCAACTTGAAACGACCCCTGAAAATAGAGAGCAGGAAGGTCTCTTTAAAGTATTTAGTGAAAACTTCCCTATTACGGATGCAAGAAACAATTTCGTATTAGAGTTTTTAGATTACTTCATCGATCCTCCTCGTTACTCAATTCAAGAAACTATAGAAAGAGGTCTTACTTACAGCGTTCCGCTTAAAGCAAAGCTGAAACTTTATTGTACAGATCCAGAGCACGAAGATTTCGAAACAATCGTGCAGGATGTGTATTTAGGAACGATTCCTTACATGACGCCAAAAGGAGCATTCATTATTAATGGCGCTGAGCGTGTTGTTGTATCGCAATTACACCGTTCACCTGGAGTATTCTTTGGTCACAGCTTCCATGCAAACGGAACCAAGCTATACTCTGCTCGAGTAATTCCATTTAAAGGTTCTTGGATAGAATTTGCAACGGACATTAATTCTGTAATGTACGCTTACATTGACAGAAAGAAAAAGTTACCTGTTACTACCTTATTAAGAGCAATCGGATACGAGAGTGATAAAGACATTCTTGAAATTTTCGATCTTGCTGATGAAATCAAAGTAAACAAAACTCAACTTAAAAAAGTTAGAGGTCGCAAGCTTGCTGCTCGTGTGCTTAAAACTTGGTTCGAGGATTTTGTAGATGAAGATACAGGTGAAGTAGTATCTATCGAAAGAAATGAAGTAATTGTTGATCGTGAAACTATCCTTGAAGATGAGCACGTGGATATCATTATGGACTCTGGTTCTAAGACTATCCTGTTGCACAAAGAGGATACAAACGCTGCAGATTACACCATTATTTATAATACACTTCAAAAAGACCCTTCAAACTCTGAAATTGAAGCGGTTGAGCACGTTTACCGTGTGTTAAGAAACGCTGAGCCACCAGATGAAGAAACTGCTCGTGGAATTATCGACAAGTTGTTCTTCTCAGATAAGCGTTATGATTTAGGAGAAGTTGGTCGTTACAGAATCAATAAAAAACTTGGACTTGATATCGATATGGACACCAAAATTTTGTCCAAGCAAGATATCATTGAGATCATCAAGTACTTAATCAAATTAATCAACGCTAAAACAGACGTTGATGATATTGATCACTTATCGAACAGAAGAGTAAGAACTGTAGGTGAGCAGTTATACAATCAATTTGGTGTTGGTTTAGCTCGTATGGCTAGAACGATTCGTGAGCGTATGAATGTACGTGATAACGAAGTGTTTACTCCAATTGATTTGATTAACGCTAAAACACTTTCTTCAGTAATTAACTCGTTTTTTGGTACAAACCAGCTTTCTCAGTTTATGGATCAAACGAATCCACTATCTGAAGTAACCCACAAAAGAAGAATGTCTGCTCTTGGGCCAGGCGGTCTTTCAAGAGAGCGTGCAGGTTTCGAGGTTCGTGATGTGCACTATACACATTACGGAAGATTGTGTACTATCGAAACACCTGAAGGTCCAAACATTGGACTTATTTCTTCTATGTGTGTTTATGCAAAAGTGAATAAACTTGGTTTCATTGAAACACCATACCGCACAGTTACAGACGGTAAAGTTGATTTGAATAAAGACGTAACTTACTTAGCTGCTGAGGAAGAAAATGGTCACACCATTGCTCAAGCAAATGCTGTTATTACAGATAAAGGTGAGTTTGAAACAGATAAAGTTAAAGCGCGTTACGAAGGAGATTTCCCTGTAGTGGAGCCAGAAAACGTTTCTTTAATGGATGTTGCTCCAAACCAGATTGCTTCTATTGCAGCTTCATTGATTCCTTTCTTGGAGCATGATGATGCAAACCGTGCATTGATGGGATCTAACATGCAGCGTCAAGCAGTTCCTTTATTAAGAGCTGAATCTCCAATTGTAGGTACAGGTCTTGAGCAACCAGTTGCAGAAGATTCTAGAGTATTAATTGCTGCAGAAGGAGATGGAACGGTTCAGTACGTTGATGGTAGAAAAATTACCATTAAATACGATAGAACTGAAGAGGATGAGTTAGTATCTTTCACTGACGGAGTTGAATCGTACGACTTAATCAAATTTGCTAAAACAAACCAAACAACTAGCATTAACCACAAGCCTATCGTTAGACCAGGCGAGCGCGTTAGAAAAGGTCAGGTTCTAGTTGAAGGTTATGCAACTCAAGATGGTGAGTTAGCATTGGGTAGAAACCTAATGGTAGCTTTCATGCCTTGGAAAGGTTACAACTTTGAGGATGCAATCGTAATTTCAGAAAACGTTGTAAAAGACGATATCTATACTTCAGTTCACGTTGAAGAATATTCTTTGGAAGTAAGAGACACCAAGTTAGGTCTTGAAGAACTTACTGCTGATATTCCAAATGTAAGCGAAGAAGCTACCAGAAATCTTGATGAGAACGGATTAGTAAGAGTTGGTACTCACGTAAAAGAGGGCGATATTCTTATCGGAAAAATCACCCCAAAAGGTGAAACAGATCCTACTCCAGAAGAAAAGCTGTTAAGAGCAATTTTCGGTGATAAAGCTGGTGATGTTAAAGATGCTTCTCTTAAAGTATCTCCTTCAGTTCAGGGTGTTGTAGTTGACAAAAAACTTTTCTCTCGTAAGATTAAAGATAGAAAAGCGAAAGCTGAAGAAAAAACTCAGTTAGAAGCTGTTGAAGGTAAGTACAACGTCGAGATGGCTGCTCTAAAGTCAACATTGGTTGAAAAGCTTTTCAGTATTGTGAGTGGAAAAACTTCTCAAGGTGTACTTAACAACTACAAGGAAGAAATTATTCCAAAAGGAACTAAGTTTACGCTTAAGTTGTTGAACACGGTTGACTATAGCGATGTAAGTGCTTCTGGTTGGACTACTGATGAGTCAAAGAATGACTTAATTAAGAGATTATTACACAACTACCACGTTAAAGCAAGCGAGTTTGTAGGTGTAATGAAACGTGAGAAGTTCAAGATTTCTATAGGTGATGAATTACCTCCAGGCATTGTACAGTTGGCTAAAGTTTTCTTAGCTAAGAAAAGAAAACTTAAAGTAGGTGATAAAATGGCAGGACGTCACGGTAACAAAGGTATTGTTGCTAAAATCGTTCGTCAAGAAGATATGCCTTTCATGGAAGACGGAACTCCAGTTGATATCGTTCTTAATCCACTTGGTGTACCTTCACGTATGAACCTAGGTCAGATATACGAAACAGTATTGGGTTGGGCTGGTTTAAGATTGGGAGTGAAATTTGCTACCCCAATTTTCGACGGTGCAACACTTGATCAAATAAACGAATACTCTGCTAAAGCGGGAATTCCAGAAATGGGAAGAACGCAGTTGTATGATGGTGGAACTGGAGAAAAGTTCGATCAGCCGGCAACAGTTGGAGTTATCTACATGCTGAAACTACATCACTTAGTTGATGATAAGATGCACGCACGTTCAATAGGACCATACTCATTAATCACGCAGCAGCCATTGGGCGGTAAAGCTCAGTTTGGTGGTCAGCGTTTTGGTGAAATGGAAGTTTGGGCACTTGAAGCATTTGGTGCAGCAAATATTCTACAGGAAATTCTTACAGTTAAGTCTGATGATGTTATCGGAAGGGCTAAAACTTATGAGAAAATTGTGAAAGGTGAAAACATGCCTACACCAGGTATTCCGGAATCATTTAATGTGTTATTACACGAAATGAGAGGATTGTGTTTAAATATCACCTTAGATTAATTAAAGAATTATCCAGTTTATAACTAGAGAATAAGATGGCCTTAAGAAAAGAAAATAAAGTTAATAGCGAATTCAATAAGATAACCATTAGCCTTGCTTCTCCAGAGCTAATTTTAGAGCAATCAAGAGGTGAGGTGCTTAAGCCGGAAACGATTAACTATCGTACCTACAAGCCAGAGCGCGATGGATTATTTTGTGAGCGAATTTTTGGACCTGTAAAAGATTACGAATGTCACTGTGGTAAATACAAAAGAATCCGATATAAGGGAATCATTTGTGACCGTTGTGGGGTTGAAGTAACAGAGAAAAAAGTTCGTAGAGAGCGTATGGGACACATTGCATTAGTTGTTCCTGTAGCGCATATCTGGTATTTTAAATCTTTACCAAACAAGATTGGTTACTTACTTGGATTACCAAGTAAAAAACTTGATACCATTATCTATTACGAGCGTTATGTAGTTATCCAAGCAGGTAATGCTACAAATGCTGAAGGTGAGCCTTTAAACGTACTAGATTTCTTAACTGAAGAAGAGTACTTAGATATCCTTGATAAATTACCAAGTGATAATAATTACCTAGATGATTCTGATCCAAATAAATTCATTGCAAAAATGGGTGCAGAGGCACTTTACGATTTGTTGAAGAATGCTGATTTGGACAAGTTATCTTATGAGTTAAGACACAAAGCAAACACCGAAACTTCTCAGCAACGTAAGAACGAAGCACTAAAAAGACTTCAAGTAGTTGAGGCATTTAGAGAAGCACAATCACATATGGAAAACAGACCAGAGTGGATGATTGTGAAAGTGGTACCAGTAATTCCACCAGAATTGCGTCCATTAGTGCCTCTAGATGGTGGTCGTTTTGCAACTTCTGATTTGAACGACTTATATCGTCGGGTTATCATTAGAAACAATCGTCTAAAAAGATTATTAGAAATTAAAGCTCCTGAAGTGATTCTTAGAAATGAGAAACGTATGCTTCAAGAAGCTGTTGATTCATTGTTTGATAACTCAAGAAAGTCTTCTGCGGTTAAAACGGAATCAAACAGAGCGCTTAAGTCGCTTTCTGATTCTCTTAAAGGTAAGCAAGGACGTTTCCGTCAAAACCTTTTGGGTAAACGTGTTGATTATTCAGCTCGTTCGGTAATTGTTGTTGGACCAGAATTAAAACTGCACGAATGTGGTCTTCCAAAAGGAATGGCTGCTGAACTTTACAAGCCTTTCATTATCCGTAAGATGATTGAAAGAGGAATTGTAAAGACGGTAAAATCTGCCAAGAAAATAGTAGATAGAAAAGAGCCTGTAGTTTGGGATATTCTTGAAAATGTATTGAAAGGACACCCTGTACTACTTAACCGTGCACCAACGCTGCACAGATTAGGTATCCAGGCGTTTCAACCTAAACTAATTGAAGGTAAAGCTATCCAATTACACCCTCTAGTTTGTACGGCATTCAACGCGGATTTTGATGGTGACCAGATGGCTGTTCACCTTCCTTTGGGTAACGCTGCTGTGCTTGAAGCGCAGTTGTTAATGTTAGCTTCTCATAATATTCTTAACCCTGCTAACGGTGCTCCAATTGCAGTACCTTCTCAGGATATGGTTCTTGGTCTTTACTATATGACTAAGGAAAGAAAGAATACTAAAGAGGTACCTGTTAAAGGAGAAGGAATGTCTTTCTACTCTCCAGAAGAAGTTACTGTTGCATACAATGAAAACAAGTTAGATCTTCACGCTATTATTAAAGTACGATTAAAAGATGTGGTAAATGGCGAGCCTGTTGAACACATGATTGAAACTACTTGTGGTAGAATTCTTTTCAATAAAGTGGTGCCTGAAGAAGTAGGTTACATTAATGAGTTATTGACTAAAAAATCTTTAAGAGATATTATTGGTCGAGTACTTAAGGTAACGGGCTTTGCTAAAACAGCTAAGTTCCTAGACGATATTAAATCTCTTGGATACTACATGGCATTTAAAGGTGGTCTTTCGTTTAACTTAATGGATGTAGTTGTACCACCAGAAAAAGAAGTATTACTAAATGTTGCTAACGAAGAAGTTGAAGGTGTGTTGTCTAACTACAACATGGGACTTATCACCAACAACGAACGTTACAATCAGATAATTGACATCTGGACACATACAAATTCTAAGTTGACAAATGCTTTGATGACTCGATTGAAAAACGATAATCAAGGTTTTAACTCGGTGTATATGATGTTTGACTCTGGTGCAAGGGGTTCTAAAGAACAGATTCGTCAGTTGAGCGGAATGAGAGGATTGATGGCTAAGCCTAAAAAATCTGGTAATTCAGGTGGACAGGATATTATTGAAAACCCAATTCTTTCAAACTTTAAGGAAGGTCTTTCTATCCTTGAGTACTTTATTTCTACTCACGGTGCGCGTAAAGGTCTTGCAGATACTGCACTTAAAACAGCAGATGCGGGTTACTTAACTCGTCGTTTGGTTGATGTATCTCAGGATGTTGTTATCACCGAAGAAGATTGTGGTACACTTAGAGGTTTAACTGCTACAGCACTTAAAAATAATGATGAAATCGTTGAGCCCCTTTCAGACAGAATTGAAGGTAGAACAGCTCTTGTAGATGTTTACGCTCCAGAAAGCGACGATATTATTGTTGAAGCTGGTGGTGTAATAACCGAAGAATTGGCAAAACAAATAGAAGAAGCAGGAATTGAAGAAGTTGAAATTCGTTCAGTTCTTACTTGTGAAACTAGACGTGGTGCTTGTTCTAAATGTTACGGAAAATCACTTTCAACTGGTCATGATGTTCAGAAAGGTGAATCGGTTGGGGTTATTGCTGCACAGTCAATTGGGGAACCAGGTACACAGCTTACACTTCGTACGTTCCACGTTGGGGGTACTGCGTCTAACATTGCTGCGGAATCTAAAATCATTGCAAAATCGGCTGGTAAGCTTGAGGTTGATGAATTAAGAACTGTTGTAAAGAAAGACGATAATGGAAATGAAATAGAATGGGTAATTGGCCGTTCTGCTGAAATGAGAATTGTTGACAGTAAAGGAAACGTTCTTATGACAGGTATCATTCCTTACGGTTCTGAAATCTTTAAGAAAAGCGGTGATAAGGTTAAAAAAGGTGATGAGATTTGTAAATGGGATCCATACAATGCCGTAATCCTTACTGAGTTTGAAGGTCAAATTGAATTTGAAAACATTGAAAAAGGTGTTACATATAAGGAAGAATCTGATGAACAAACAGGTTTTACCGAAAAAGTAATCATAGAAAATAGAGATAAGAAGAAGAACCCAACTATCCATGTTAAGGATAAGAAAGGTGAAACGCTTAGATCGTATAACATTCCAGTTGGAGCACACATTATTATCAATGAAGGAGATAAAGTAACTGCTGGTACTATCTTGGTTAAAATTCCTCGTCAATCTGGTAAAACTGGTGATATTACTGGGGGTCTGCCACGAGTTACTGAGCTATTTGAAGCACGTAACCCTTCTAACCCTGCTGTGGTTTCTGAAATTGATGGAATCGTATCATTTGGTAAAATCAAAAGAGGTAACCGAGAAGTTATTGTTGAGGCTAGAAACGGTATGATTAAGAAATACCTAGTATCTCTTTCTAAGCATATCTTGGTTCAAGAAAATGATTTTGTTAAGGCTGGTACTCCATTAAGTGATGGTGCTATTACTCCAAATGATATTTTAAATATCAAAGGCCCTACTGCCGTTCAAGAGTACATAGTAAATGAAGTTCAGGAAGTTTACCGTCTGCAAGGTGTTAAGATTAACGATAAGCACTTTGAGGTTATCGTTCGTCAAATGATGCGTAAGGTAGAAATCATGAATTCTGGTGATACTAAGTTCTTAGAAAAACAATTGGTTAACAAAACGGATTTCATTGAAGAGAACGATCAGATTATCGGTAAAATCTTAGTAGAAGACGCTGGAAGTTCTGAGAAATACAGTGCAGGTCAGATTATCTCTAAAGTAAACTTCAACGATGAAAACACTATGCTGGAGCGAAAAGAGCAAACTGCTATGCAAGGTAGAGAAGCAAAACCTGCAATTGGTAAAACAATTCTACAGGGTATTACTAGAGCTTCGTTACAGACTGATAGCTTCATTTCAGCGGCTTCTTTCCAAGAAACTACTAAGGTGTTGAACGAAGCGGCAGTTAGAGGTAAACGTGATTACTTAATGGGCTTGAAAGAGAACGTTATTGTAGGACACAAAATACCTGCTGGTACTGGACTCAGAGAATACGATGATTACATTGTAGGATCGAAAGAAGAGTACAATAAGCTGCGCGAAACTGCTACTTCAGATAGCGTAATTTTAGATTAATAAATCTTATATATTTTGAAAAGGCCTCGTAAGAGGCCTTTTTTGTTTCTAGTTTTGAAATATGGAAGATAATAGAGAACAAAAAGAAGGTCAAATCAATATTGAATTAACCGAAGAAATTGCAGAAGGTATTTACTCCAATCTCGCAATCATTACACACAGTAATTCTGAATTCATTGTTGATTTCATAAATATAATGCCGGGTACACCAAAGTCTAAGGTAAAATCACGAATTGTATTAACCCCAGAGCATGCTAAACGCTTAGCAGGTGCATTGAATGATAACATCAATAAGTACGAGGCAATACACGGAGAAATTAGAGATACTGGAGCTAACACACCTCCACCAGTGCCATTAAATTTTGGTGGTCCTACAGGACAAGCTTAAAACATGGCTTTCTTGTTAAACAAGATATAGCCAAAATGAAATAAGAAGGTCAATGGGGTCGTGTTTTCTGGTGCAATTTCTGGAACGTTATAATAATAGTTTAATCCAACACTTAAGGGACCTACAGGAGAGTTGTAAACTAAAGTTCCTGTGGCAATAGAAAACAAAGATTCAAAGCCTAGTTTTTCTTTTTGTGTACCATCGTCGTTTTTAATCACTTTTCTGTACGGAGACATGAAAAACGCTCCTAAGCGGATATCAAAATTGTTTAGCGGCGTGATTATAAATTTTTGACCGGCTGAAAGGTATTCAAACGCTCTAAACGACTCCAAAAACAGGGTCTGACTCTCAGGTGTAGGTTGAAATGCCGGAGAGCGTAAGATACTTGCAGTATAGTTGGCAAACAGCGTTTGATTGTTATAGGTGGCGTCTGCATAAAGCCCCATTCGTACAGTTCCTTTCTTTTTATAATAAGTGTCAAGTTTTACATTTACGTGATGCCAAGCATGAGGAGTAGATGTATTACTCACTATAACATCTGATGTAGTTCCTGGATTAGTGTGTTCTTCACCTGAGCTGAACCTATAAGTGAGCTTAAGCTGGGTACCACTACTTGCATATATTTTTCTGTTCAAGGTGTTATATTCAAACTGTGAGCCAGCAGAATTAACGTTCATTCTTGTGTTGTCAGGAATATCTTCAGAGCTAAAGTTTTTGGTCTGATAGTAATCATCGTTTAATTCAGAGAAAGAATAGGCAAGGCCCAGTTTAGCAATATTTCCTATTGGCATGTTTATTCTGGTTTCTGTAAACGTTTCCGATTGAATGATATAAGAAGGTTTTTTGTCGTCAAAAAAGAATGCTTTGCTTTTAAAATAGTTCCAATTGTTTAGTATCAAATCACTTTCTATTTCAATTGGAAAAGATGATGGTATGGCTAGACTTAACCCTACCAAGCCAGAGTTGTAAAACCTTCCGAAATAGGTGTTGGCTCTTATTTGATATCCCAACCGCCTATATTTTTTATACTGAAAACCAACATATCCAGTACTTATTGGACGATTAGAGATGTTACCACCAAATTCTACCATAAACGGCTTTGCTTTTTTTGGTGTAATCTCTAACTCGTATTGATTGGTGATTGGGTCAAATTGAGCTGTAGGGTATATGCTTGATACTAAAGGATCGCTAGTGGTTCGGAAGTAGTTTTTTCTTATTAAGTTTTGAGCTTTTTGAGGATTTTTCCTCCATAAACTTCGTTCAATGTATTTTGATTCTACCGGGGTTGCTCCTTCAACGCGAAGCGCGTTAAATAATAGTGGAGGCTTGTTAGCATTAAAGTGATCTCTTTCGTAACGTATTTTCTCAGGACTAGAACGTCTTGAAACCTGTTTTTTAATAGCATCAATTTGTCTTATCGTAGTAGCATATCCAGAGTCAATAATTTCTTGAATGTCTGTAAACTCAAATGTTCCGTGGTTGGTTTCAGGCTCAAGAATAATTCCAGGCGACTTCAAGTCAAAATCTGTTTTACTGATAAGCATATTTTTAACCTGACTCAGCAAGTCATCTTCATTAGATGGGTCTTCATTACTGGTAACTTTTACACCTATTATAAAATCGGGATTAAAAGTTTCTGTCATGTGATTGTGTGGGAAGTTATTGTAAAGGCCGCCATCAAATAACAATTTACCTTCTACTAAAATCGGCTTTAGGTAAAATGGATAGGTAAACGATGCCCTAACGGCAGTTGAAAGCTGACCCTCTTTAAAAACAAACTCTTCTTTTTGATCAATATCTGCAGCAACGCATCTAAACGGTACTAAAAGACTATCAAAGTTTCCTTTTGCTGCGGCATTGGCAGGCGCAAATATTTGCATCAATTGATAGTCAACAGATGAAGGTTGAACTAGGTTAGTTGGTAGTGCTGTAGGAATATTAAAACTTTTAGAAAATTTGAGTTTAACCATTCCTGCACTTGGCCTTTCCTCTTTAAAAAAGAAACTATCGTGCACTTCAACTTCGCCAACGGTCATTCTTTGAAACTGTTCCGAAGTAAAAAACATCTCCATTTCTTTTGGCGAATAACCTGCTGCGTACATTGCTCCTACAAATGCACCTGAGCTAGTTCCAGTTATGTAATCAATAGGAATATTCTGCTCTTCAAGAGCTTTAATCACACCAACATGTGCAATTCCGTTTGCTCCGCCACCACTTAAAACGAGTCCAACTTTTTGCGAATAGCTAGGTTGGAAAAATACTGATAGCCATACCAGTAACAAGAGTTTTTTATGGTTGAAATTAAGCACGACTCACAAATGTATCAATATCGCTTAAGTGCTCAGTTTCTTTTTTAATTGTTGAAAATATGTTGGAGCCTTAAGCATTGCTGGACCGTACCAACTAAATGTCCTACCATCAACCAATACAATTTTAGATGTTGGAAAGTTGGTTTCGAATTCTTGCTTGTTTTTCTCTTTAAAAGGGTAGGGTTCGCTGGACAAAAAGATAAAATCTGGCTTAAGTTTTTGAAGCTCGGGAATAGATGCTTCTGGATATCGATCATCATTGGAAACGTTGGTCAAACCAATTTTTTCAATCCATGAATTAATAAAAGTTTCTTTACCAGCCATCATAAGAGGTTTATTCCAAATAATATAGGCAACGCTTTTTTTTATATTCAAATCGATAGATTCAAATGAGGCTCTAATTGATTTAAAAAGTTGATTTTTACTAGGAATTTGTATAAGTGATTCTAATTGAAGTATTAAACTCAGGGCATCGTCAATTGTTACAACATTGCTTACCCAAACTGGAAAATGCTTTTGCAAGGCACTAATATCTTCTAGGGTATTTTCTTCTTTGTTTGCAATAATCATATCAGGTTGCAAAGAAGTAATCAACTCAATATTAGGGTCTTTTGTACCACCAATAATCGCTTTATTTTGCCTTAACGATTTTGGATGTGTACAAAAACGGGTAACTCCAACTAAGTTAATATAAGGTTCGTAATTAGCTATTAGCTCACTAATTGAAGGAACCAAGCAAACAATACGCTTGGGTGGGGAATCAAACAGTAATTCATTGCCTAACTGATCTACTGTTTGAACAGCCATTACTTAATAGCACTAATTATGTCGTACTGCGTAATTATATGAGTTTTTCCAACATTATCTTTAACTAATACTGCGGGTTGCTCTTTGCTAATAATCTTTGATATTTCTTCTGTGCTAGCATTTGCCTCTAAATACTCAAAAGGTTTACTCATAATAGTAGAAACTTCATGTTCTATAATTGAAGCATCTTTAGTTATAGCAGAAAATACAGCAGTTTCGGTTAAAGAGCCAACATTGTTACCGTCTTCAAAAACGGGAATTTGAGAAACACCATACTGTTGCATTTTGTCTATCGCCTTGCTAATTTTCTCTTTAGGAGAAACAGTAATTAATGCAAGGTCTTTATGATTTTCGATTAAACCAAGGGCATTTTTTTCGGTTTCTAGAAAGCCGCGATCTTTCATCCAATCGTCGTTGAACATTTTACCAACGTATCTGCTTCCATGATCGTGAAACAACACAACAACTAAGTCATCAGGATTAAACATATCCTTTAGCTGAATAATCCCTTTGATGGCTGCACCAGCTGAATTTCCAACAAATATTCCTTCTTCTCTGGCTAAATGACGCGTATATAGCGCTGCATCTTTATCTGTCACTTTTTCAAAGTGATCGATAATATCAAAGTCAACATTTTCAGGAAGAATATCTTCACCAATACCCTCTGTTACGTATGGATAAATTTCGTTCTCGTCAAAAATTCCAGTTTCGTGGTATTTTTTAAAGACAGAACCGTAGGTGTCAATTCCAATAATTTTCACATCGGGATTTTTCTCTTTTAGGTATTTACCCACTCCAGATATAGTTCCGCCCGTTCCAACACCAACAACAAAATGGGTGATTTTACCTTCAGTTTGTTCCCAAATTTCAGGACCTGTGCTTAAATAATGAGCTTTGGCGTTAGAAGCATTGTCATATTGGTTTACGTAAAAAGAATTTGGAATTTCTTTTGCCAATCGTTTTGCAACAGAGTAGTAAGATCTGGGATCATCAGGTTCAACGTTTGTTGGAGTAACAATTACTTCAGCTCCCATTGCACGCAGAATATCCATCTTTTCTTTACTCTGCTTATCTGCTAACGTGCAAATGAGTTTATAACCTTTTTCGATACATGCAAGAGCTAAGCCCATACCAGTATTTCCGCTAGTACCCTCAATTACAGTTCCACCTGGCTTAATAAGACCTTCAGCTTCAGCGTCTTCAATCATTTGTAATGCCATTCTGTCTTTTACTGAATTACCTGGATTTGTAGTTTCAACTTTTGCTAAAACCATAGCGGGTAAGTCTTTGGTTAATCGATTGATTTTTACTAGTGGAGTGTTTCCTATGGTTTCTAATATGCTGTTGTAGTACTTCATTCAAAAAATTTTGGCAAAAGTACAAGACACTAATTGAATCGAATGGTCTTTGAGGGTAAAATATTACTAATAATCAAGGATGGTAACAGTAGCATAATAAAACACAAGATAAAGGTTCCAAGGTTTAAGAAAAACCACCCAGTTAAACCTAAATCTACTGGAACAAAATCCATGTAGTACGAGGCTTTGTCTAATTTTAGTAGATGAAATTTTTCTTGTAAAAAAATAAAAGATAGTCCAATTACATTACCCCAAAAAAGCCCCATTAGCACTAAATATGAGGCCATATACATAAATACTTTTCTTATTGATTTATTTGATGCACCGATCGCTTTTAGGATGCCAATCATATTGGTTTTTTCTAGAATAAGAATGAGCAAAGCAGTAATCATATTTATTCCGCAAACCAGAGTAAGTAAGGTTACAATTACTATCACGTTTAGATCTTGCAATTCAAGCCAGCCAAAAATCTCTGGATACTGCTGAGTGATAGTAGTTGTATTCAACCGATTTGGGATTTTTTGATACAAGATTTGATCCATTCTGAACAAGTCTTCATATTTATCAAGCAAAACTTCAAACCCGCTTATTTGATTTTCATTCCATTCGTTTAATCGTTGAATGTGTTTTATATCTAGTAGGATATATGCCTTGTCAAACTGTTGCATTCCTGTATTGTAAATCCCGGTAATTTTTAATTTTCGAGGTCTGCTTTTTCCATCCTGAATAAAATAAATCAGCAATTTTTTGCCAACCTCTAGTTTTAATTGGTTGGCAAGATGACGCGATACAATTACTTCATTAGATTTTGCAGAATCTGAAAGGCTTAATATTTCACCTTCTTCAAGGTTTTGTTTGAAAAAATCCCAATTAAAATCTGTGGAAATTCCTTTAGCAATAACACCAGCAATTTCTTCTTCGGTTTTAATTATCCCTTCCTTAAGAGCATACATCTGTATGGTAGAAACTCCTTCTTCGTTTTCTAAATCAGGGTAAAAAGGTTGATTTTTATTCATAGGTTTAAAGTTGAGCGGATTTTCATAATTGAATTCAGTGATCTGAATATGAGATCCAAAACCAATCACCTTGTTACGAATTTCGCCCTGAAATCCTTTAACAACGGCTAGCGAAAGCAACATAAGAAAAACTCCAAGTGCAACGCCAATTATAGAAAAGCGGAGGATAACACGAGTTCCTTTATTGATTGAATTATCCTTTTCTTTAGACTGAATAATTCGCTGGGCTATAAACAATTCAAAGTTCACAGAATGGCATTCATTTTCGGCAAAGGAATATAAAAAGGAACAACATTTATATGCTAAAAGCTATGCGTTTTAAGGTTTTCCAATTAATTCTGATTTTTAGTATTCTCTTAGGTGATTTATTCGCACAAGATTCGGCTGTTGTTTTTAAAACCAATGCGGAGGTTATTTGCGGTGCTGAGCGTTATGATGAATACGAATATTATCTACGCGAAGAAAAGGTGGCTGTTGTTGCCAACCAAAGTTCCGTTATAAATGATACTCTACATCTAGTAGATTTTTTAATGGATAAAGGAGTAGATATTTTGAGAGTTTTTTCTCCTGAACATGGCTTTAGAGGAAAAGCTGATGCTGGGGCGCATATCAAGGATCAACGTGATGCAAAAACAGGTCTAAAACTTATCAGCCTTTACGGAAAAAGTAAAAAGCCAGCTTATGACCATCTAGCTGATGTGAATGTAGTAGTATTTGACCTACAAGATGTAGGTGTTCGCTTTTACACCTATATCTCAACCATGCATTACGTGATGACCGCATGCGCTGAAATGAAAATTAAAGTCGTGGTATTGGATAGACCTAACCCAAATGGCTTTTATGTTGATGGACCAATGTTAGAAAGCGATTTTCAATCGTTTGTAGGAATGCATCCTATACCGCTTGTTCATGGTATGACGATTGGCGAGTATGCAAAAATGATTAACGAAGAAGGTTGGTTAGAAAATGGCGTTAAATGCGACCTCAAAGTTATTCCTTGTTTGAATTACGATCATAACGATTACTACAATTTAAGTATTAAACCTTCACCAAACTTACCAAATGCAGCATCTATTTTCTTATACCCTTCACTGGCTATTTTTGAAGGAACAGTAGTTAGTGTGGGTAGAGGAACCGAGACTCCGTTTCAAATAATTGGCCATCCAAATTTAAAAGAAGGAGATCTTGAGTTTACCCCAACTAGCAGGCCTGGTGCAAAGTCTCCAAAACTAATGGATCAGAAATGTAAAGGATACCAACTTGAGCATTTTGGGCTATCAACTTTACCCAAACGAAAACAGCTTTACTTGTTTTGGTTAATCAATATGTATAAAGAACTGAACACAGAAGAAACCCCTTTTTTCTTGGCAAATGGATTTTTTGACCGTTTAGCTGGAACCGATAAACTGCGAATTCAGATTGAAGAAGGAAAAAAAGAGGAAGAAATACGAGAAAGCTGGCAAGCGGATATTATTGGATTTAAAGAAATTAGAAAGAAGTACTTGCTCTACAAAGACTTTGAATAATTAACGAGCTGCCACAGGCCTTTCTATAACCTTCACTATTTTATTTCCCTTGTAATATAAAGAACAGTGAAAGTCACCTTGCGGATTATAAAAAGTCCAGAACCCGTCTTTTTTGTTTTTATGAAAAAAAGCATTGGTTATCTGCTGTCCGTCTTCATTAAAATCTTGCCATAAACCGTGTTTGTGGCCATTTTTATAGTGGCTTATTGATTTTACCGCGCCACTTTTATAATAGTGAGTTACTCTTATGGTCTGGTTTTTTTGCTTCTTGTATTCATACTTTAATTCACCTGTTCTGTAGTACTTATACTTAACCGTGGTCTTGCCAATTGCAAAACTTGGAACTACTAAAGCGATTATTAAAAGTATTCTTATCATTAACTAAATGTTACTCCAAAGTTACAAAAAAATTAATATAAAGTTAACATTGAGAAAATTTTAACATCCTAATCATTCTTCAAAGGCTTTAAAACACTAGGTAATAAGTGTATTTTTGGCAACCTTTTAAAAATGAAGCAATGTCTCAAAAAGAAGCCATAGTTAAGGAAGTAAAAGCGCTCATCAAAACGGATAACATTCTAGAAGTTAAGAAGGAATTTGAAAGGCTTTTTAACGAATACAATTCCATTTTTGATAAAGAGAAAGAGGAAAAGCTTGCTGCTTTTGTTTTAGATGGCGATAAGCCAGAGTACTTCACAATGCCAAAAGATGATTTCGACCATCAGATGGAAGCTTATCAAACTCAGTTTAAGGAAAAGGTAAAAAACGCCACCGAATCTAAGCGAACACAAGAAAAAAAGAACTACGAAATAAAACAGCTTTTATTAGCGGAGTTAAAAGAGCTAGTTGAAAAGGAGGATAGAATTTCTGCTGCCTACGATAGCTTCAATGATATAAAGGAACGTTGGGGTAAAACTGGAAATATTCCTCAGAATCATGTAAAAGAAATGCAACACGAGTACCGTGTGCTTAACGAAGAGTTTTATTACAAGATTCAGATTTATAAGGAGCTCAAACAAAACGATCTCAAAAAGAATTTTGAACAAAAGCAAGATGTAATTGGGCGTTTAAAAAAGCTTATTGATGAAGAAAATATCAAAGAGCTTGAAGTGTTAATGCGTGCTTTATTAGTTGAATGGGATAATATAGGTCCTACTTTTAAAGAGAAGTGGGAAGAAATTAAAGCTGATTTTTACGGTACTTATCATGCGTTAAACGATAAAATACGTGCGCATTACAAGCAAATTCGCGACGACCAAAAAGAAAATCTGAACAAGAAACGAGCTTTAATTGAAAAAGCTAAACAAATTCTTGAAGAAAAGGCGGAGAGCACTAAGCAATGGCAAGAAATAACCAAAAAAATTAAGGAAATTCAAGAAGAATGGAAAACTATTGGCTTTGTTCCAGCGGCGTATAATCAAAAAGTTTGGTCAGAGTTTAAGTCGGTTGGAAATGAAATTTTTGCTCGTAAAAGAGAGTTTTTTGGAGAGATAAAAGATCAACAGAAAGAGATTAACAAAATAAAGAAAGAGCTGATTTCCAAAGCCAATTCAATCATTGAAGAGGTTAAAACAGAAGGCAAAGAAGATTGGAACAATGCTACCAAAAAAATAATTTCTCTGCAAAAAGACTGGAAAAAAGCGGGCTCAGCATTGAGGCAAGAAGAGCAAAAGCTTTGGACTAAATTTAGAAAGTCTTGTGATGAGTTTTTTGAGTTAAAAGACAACAAAAACAAAGCGCAACGCGAAGAAGAACAAAAGAATTTTGAAGCTAAGAATGCAGTTATTGAGGAACTAAAATCCTTTAAACCAAATAAAGATCAAAGCAAAAGCATAGCTTCTATAGAAGCTCTGGCTAAAAAGTACGCTGAAGTTGGTTTTGTTCCTTTTAAAAAGAAAGAAAAACAAGAAGCTGATTTTCAAAAGGCGATAGCTGCGGCTTATAAAAATGCTGGAGTTAGCAAAGAAGAACAGCAAGCTAAATTGTTTAGTCAAAAAATTGAGCAATTAAAAGCAGGAAAGAACTCTTTAAAGTCATTGGAATTTGAGCGGAAGAATCTTCGTCAAGACATAAATAAAGCCAAGGAAGCAGAACTACAGCTGGAAAACAACCTTAGCTTTTTTACCGGTGATGATAGTAATCCGCTTATCAAAAAAGCAAAAGCCGACTATCAACAAGGTGTTGAGAAAAGAGAACTGCTTGATGCCAGAATGAAGCAACTGAACATTGAAATTAATGCGGCTAAAAAGGTAGAAAAGGAAGCATTACAATCAGCGGAAGCAGAAAAGGAAAACGTAGAAGGAGAGTAAATCATGGCAGAAATGAAAGAGGCAAAACCAAAATTTGCTGTTGAAAAAGAAGTTTTTGAAAAGGCATATCGTCTTATGCTTACCGCTCGCACCCTGAGTGATAAGTATGAGGATAATGCTAAAGTCACTGCCAAATATGTACATGCAACTTCTCGCGGTCATGAGGCTGTTCAGCTTGCATTAGGTTTGCAACTGCTACCACAAGATTTTGTAGCTCCGTATTATCGAGACGATTCTATTCTGCTTGGCATTGGCATGCGCCCTTATGAATTAATGCTGCAACTTTTTGCCAAAAAAGACGATCCTTTTTCTGGAGGTAGAACGTATTATAGTCACCCAAGTCTAAATAGAGAGGATATGCCAAAAATTCCTCATCAATCCTCTGCAACCGGTATGCAAGCGATTCCTATTACTGGCGTGGCTATGGGTATGCAGTACAAAGAAATTATTGGAATTGCAGAAGATGTAGGAGAAGATAAACCGATTGCCGTTTGCTCAATTGGTGATGCTGCCACTACAGAAGGTGAATATTCTGAGGCTATGCAAATGGCCGCTCTTAAACAGTTTCCAATTCTATTTTTTGTTCAGGATAACGAATGGGATATTTCGGCAAATGCTGAGGAAACTCGGGCTCAAAACGCCGCTGAGTACGCGAAGGGTTTTAATGGCATTGGAGTGAGAAGTATTGATGGTAGCAACTTTGAAGAGAGTTACACCACTCTAAAAGAGATAATTGGAACTATGCGTAAAGAGCGTAGACCGTTTTTGCTGCATGCTAAAGTCCCGCTATTAGGTCATCACACTTCTGGTGTTAGACGAGAGTGGTATCGCGATGATTTAGAAGAGCATAAAACCAGAGATCCACTTCCCAAGTTAACTGCAGTTATGCAAGAGTTGGGTTACACCGCTGAACAATTTGAGAAACTGCAAACGGAGATATCTGATTTGGTTGATCAAGAATACGAAGAAGCTAAAAGTGCTCCTGATCCTGAACCTTCAGATTTATTTGATTACGATTTTGCTCCAACTCCAATTACAGAAGAAAAAGGTACAAGAGAACCAGCTGGTAAAGAACCCACTGTAATGGTGGATAGCGCGTTATTCGCTATTCAAGAATTGATGGCAGCAGACAAACACTGTTTGCTTTACGGTCAGGATGTTGGTGGAAGACTAGGCGGAGTTTTTAGAGAAGCTGCAACTCTTGCGCAAAAGTTTGGTGACGATAGAGTCTTTAACACACCTATTCAAGAGGCATTTATTGTTGGAAGTACAGTAGGTATGTCTGCGGTGGGTTTAAAACCAATTGTTGAAGTTCAGTTTGCGGATTATATCTGGCCTGGACTGAATCAGTTATTTACTGAGGTCAGTAGGAGTTTTTACCTTTCAAACGGAAAATGGCCGGTGAGTTCAATCTTACGAGTGCCAATTGGTGCTTACGGCTCAGGCGGCCCTTACCATTCTTCTTCTGTCGAGTCAATCCTAACTAGTATTAGAGGAATTAAAATAGGCTACCCAAGTACAGGAGCGGATTTAAAAGGATTGATTAAAGCCGCCTACCACGACCCAAATCCTGTTGTTATGCTAGAACACAAAGGATTGTACTGGTCTAAAATCAAAGGAACTGAAGGTGCAAAAACGATTGAACCTTCGGAAGCTTATGTGGTGCCTTTTGGAAAAGGAAGAGTTGTGCAATCTGCTGAAGAAAGCAAAAGCTCTTGTGCAATTATCACCTACGGAATGGGCGTTTATTGGGCTTTAGAAGCTTCAAAAGATGTAAAAGATCAAGTTGAGATTATTGATTTACGATCATTACATCCTTTAGATGAGGAGCTCATTTTTGAAACGGTACGTAAGCACAATAAATGTTTGGTGGTAACCGAAGAACCCCTCCAGAATAGTTTTGCTATGAGTGTTGTTGGCCTTATTCAACAACAGTGTTTTGAGCAATTAGATGCTCCGGTAATGGCTATTGGCTCGGAAAACATGCCTGCTATTCCGTTAAACTCAACTTTAGAGGCAGCAATGATTCCTAATGCCGATAAAGTGAAAGTTAAGCTTACGGAGTTGCTAGACTACTAGCGCTTAAACGGAATAAAAATAGGCTTCATTTCCGCACAGGCGGGAAGCTTTGTTGGTTTAATAGTAGAAATTTTAAGGAAAAGAGTTTTAACTCACTTTTCATTTCCAACTGTTTTCAGTATTTCGCTTTTCTTGTCATCTTTGGAAAGATGAATCGGTTTGTGTTTTACACCATTTTCTGTTGTGCATATATTTTCGGATTTGCAAAAAGCTCATCAGCTCAATGGGTAAAAGAGGACGACACTACTCGTATTTGGCTAGACGATGGAATTTATCTGTCAGATTCAAGCTTTTTTAAAAATTCCCCAGAGCTTTCTTGGGCAGTTTTTGATGAAGAAAATTGGCGCGTAAAAGATTCCTTAGAGCGTAGGCGGGTTCTGGTTGAGGTTGGTGTAAACGACTACTACAAAGGTAATTTGCGTATTACCATGCGTGAGGTATATGGATTAGATACTGCTTTAAACCCATCACTTATTGAAAGAAGAAAGGTGTTCGCCATTGTGGTTTTAGGAACCCCTTATATTCAAATAAACGAGGCCGAAAACGAAAACTTTGTGAAGATTACCATGCAAGGTGTTGTCAGTTATCTGCAGTATTACCGCAAAGTTGTAGATCCATTTTCAGTCACTTCGGGTACTTTTTATAACGAGCCTAGACCCACAACCGAATTTATTGATATGTTGGTAGATTTCGAAAATGAAGAGATTATTAAAAAAACAAAGAAAAATTTAGAGGCAATTTTGATGCGCGACAAGGAGTTGTTTGCTGCTTACGAAGCAGAAAAAACGAGTTATGCCAATCTTATGAAATACATCAATCAGTACAATAAAAAACATCAATTCGATTTGGAGTAGGCCTTAAATGTACCAAGAGCTGAAACCACTAATTCACCGTCCGAATATATTTTTCCTTCAGAAACCAAAGTTGATTGACCTCTTGAAATAACTTTTCCTTCACCAATAAGCTTGCTGTTGGTTTTGATTGGTTTTAAATAATTGATTTTAAACTCAATCGTTGCCACGTATTTGCCCTCCTGTTCAACTTCACTGAGTGCTGCTAACCCTAATATTCCATCAACAAAACCTGCAATAGCTCCTCCATGGGTCATTCCGTCAAGCGCTTCCATTTTTTCTGTTGGTTGCATTTTATATACTATTTCTCCCGGAGCAATAATCTCAAACTCCATATTCATTAGCCTTCCGAAGTGGTTTTGTTTTATGTAATCTTCGATAACTTTTGACATACAACTGTTTTGTGGCGAAATTAAAACAGCTTAAATACTATTTAATAGATTTGAACCGTGATAGACAAGATTAAACGGTTTTTTGAAGTTGAGGTCTGGAACATAGGGTCTCACATTGGCGGTTTTTTGGGCTGGTTAATCAAAGTGCTTCGAGTATTTATAGTTGCCGCTCAAGATTTCATTGAGGATAAATGCGCTCTAAGAGCTTCTGCATTAACCTATTATTCGGTTCTTTCTTTGGTACCCATTCTTGCTCTCTTTTTCGGAATTGCAAAAGGATTCGGGCTAGACGAAAAATTGAGAGCGCAAATAATGACCTCTACCAATCAAAATCAGGAGTTGTTTATTTACTTATTCGATTTTGCGGAGAATACATTAAAAAATGCACAAGGTGGCTTAGTTGCTGGAATTGGGGTAGTGGTTTTACTCTATACCATTCTAAACACGTTGTCCCTGGTAGAGGAATCTTTTAATACCATTTGGAGAGTTAAACAGGCTCGCTCTATTATTCGAAAATTTACCGACTATCTTTCAATGATGCTTATAGCACCGTTTATGTTGGTGTTTAGCTCCAGTATTACAGTTTTCTTGTCAACTAATATCAAAACGGTTGCTGAGAAAACGGGTGTAGATACTGTTGTTAACCCTGCCTTAGATTTTGCTTTACAATTCACTCCGTTGTTTGTGATTTGGCTGCTGTTTTTAGCCTTATACATGATTATGCCAAACAAAAAGGTTGATTTTAAAAGTGCCTTTTTTGCGGCGGTAATTGCGGGTTCGGCATATCACGGATTTGAGTGGGCTTATATTGCTTTTCAGGTAGGAGTTTCAAAATACAATGCCATTTATGGTTCTTTTGCAGCCCTCCCGCTTTTCTTGATTTGGTTGCAAATTAGTTGGACCATCGTGTTATTTGGTGCTGAATTAAGTTTTGCGCATAGCAGTATTGACGAGTTGGTTATGGAGCACAGAAAAAAGAAGCCCACACCCTACGAAAAAATCAAAGTTTCATTAGTTATTCTTTCTGAACTTGTAAAACACTATGAAGACCCAAAACCCTATAGGTCGGTGAAGGAAATAAGCGAAGCCACACAACTTCAGCAGCACAGAATTAATGGTATAATAGAAGAGTTGGTAGACTTAGATTTAATTGTTTCCAAAGAAGAAAACAATCAAGTGGTTTACCAACCGGCGAGGGATAAAGAGCAGCTTACTTCTGTTTTTGTTTTAGAGACTTTGGTTGGTGCAGATACCGCTGAGGTTCCTGGTGAAATGAAGCACATTAATGAGCTACTTAATCAATTAAAAGTTGACCTTAGATTGAGTAAGGCAAATCAGTCGTTATAAAATCGAATATTCCTAAAAGCGTTTTATCGTCCTTATTAATTGGAATGCTAAATTTGCCTTCATAAAGCGGGATGTAGCTTAGTCCGGTTAAAGTGCGCGTCTGGGGGGCGCGAGATCGGAGGTTCGAATCCTCTCATCCCGACTTTTTAAATTTTAAAGTGTTCAAAATCAGTGAGTTAATCTCACTGATATTGTTTACTCCCCATATTACTCCCCAAAATCTACAGTTTTCCTAAATTTGGGTAGTGAATGTTTCCCTCAAATTAGACTCGTCCAATAACGGAAAAGAAAAACCACTTTACATAAGGTTGAGGGGTAAATCAGTAAACGGTAAAACTGAAGAAACATCCATTTCAACAGAAATAAAATTACTTCCTCGTCACTTTAAGAACAACGGTATTTCTAAAAGTTCTCCGAATTACAGTTCGAAAATTAAAGTCGTTAATTCTATTTTGGATGAAATTGAGAATATTATTGGTGAGATAAACCATCAAGGGGAAATACCTAATCCTACTCTCGTCAAACATCTATATTTTGAAAATCGTGTTTCTAAGGAAGTTGTTACCCCCAACTACAAAAGTTTTTGGAATTCATTCGACGAGTTCTATTTGAGTAAGAAACACAATTCAAGAGGGTACGTTAAAACTTTGTTGACTTTAAAGAATCATTTACTTGGGTTTCAGAATCATTCAAAACGAACAATCACATTTGAATACATCACGGGTAAAACGATTCTGTTTCAATCTCACTTTCAAGATTATTTATGGTCTCAAAAGAATTTGAGTAATGGGTATATCAATA
>CBFICO010000022.1:0-24972 GCA_965661115.1 Salibacteraceae bacterium | reverse complement strand
CCTCAATAACACACTTTTTTTCTGCGTCAAAAAGTAAATCTGAGCTAGCTCTTTTTCCCGTTACTAGTGACAAAGCCCCCAAAAATATGGATTTCCCGGCACCTGTTTGGCCAGTAATTGTGGTTAACCCAGTTTGCAGATAAATATCGATTTTATCGATAAGTGTGAAGTTAGAAATGCTAATTCTAGAAAGCATATTCTACAATATTTTTTGATAATTGATGGTGTTGGCCGGATCAACGGTATTCAATAATTTGAGCACCTTCTCTTTCTCTTCTCTCGGCGCTTCTTGGTACAGTTTTATTATTTCAGTATTCTTAGCATCGAAGAAAACACGCATGTTAAAGGAGTTTGGAAAACTTCGGTGAACACCTTCTAACTTTAATAGTGCAGTTGTAACCGCTGCTCTTCCAGCATCAACATCATCAGACATTTGATCAAACCCTTTTCGGTGATATTCGTACATGCAAATGCGCAAGTTTCTGAACCTTGGCTGCAAATGATTTTCAACCAATGCCGTTCGGTTTCTTAGCTCACCAACTTCCCAACCTGGTGCGCTAGATTGTGCAGCTCCAGCAATTTGTTGCGCTTTTTGAAAATACTGTGTTCCTCCTTGTAGCTTATACGTATCGTAATCATAGCCAATAACCATATAGGTGTAAAATGCAAGCACAGAGGTTAAATTATTAAGATAGGTAGATTCTGAATACTCCAAGTTTGCAAATCGGTCGTAGGTAAACTCAAAGTTTTCATCTTTAAAACTGAAGATAGTTGAGTTGTATGCAGAATTAAAAACCGGTCTTCTACTTTGAATCTGAATAGTGCCTCTAAAATTCGTGTTATCTTCAACCGAAGCAAGCTCGATTAGGATACTAAATTCAATTTTTTCGTTTTCTTTAAAAAAATCACCCGTCCATTTTCGGTTGTTAACAAACTCATAAACAGCTTGTTTCATATCCTCAAACATGGTAACGTCAACTCCATCCAATCTATTAAAGTTGATAGATACCTCGCACTTAACCTCTTGGGCGAATGAGCTTGCAAAAACAACTAAAAAACTAAGAAGGACTAGTGCTCTTTTCATTCAATAAATCTTCTGTGAAAAGTACAATCTTTTCGGCTACTTTTTGTTTTTCCATTAACTCCAATTCAATTAGTTTATTGTTTTTGGTAATCCAGGTAACCTTGTTGGTATTGTGACCAAACCCTGCTCCTTTGTCGTTTAAGGAATTGAGCACAATGGCATCAAAATTCTTCTTCTGGAGTTTTCCTTCAGCGTGCTGCAATTCATCATTGGTCTCCAACGCAAATCCAATGTTTATTTGAGTCGCTTGCTTAATCTTACCCAATTGTGCGGCAATATCAGGGTTTTTAGTTAGCTCTATTTGTAGGTCCTCCGAAGATTTTTTGATTTTTTCTTGAGCTTGAATTTTTGGTTTATAATCAGCTACCGCAGCAGCAAACACTGCAATATCTGTTGTACCATAATTTTCAGAACAAACGGACAACATTTCCTCAGCTGTTTGAACGCGAATCACTTTCAGGTATTTTTCATCAATCGGTTCAGAGGTTGGACCTAAAACCAATGTAACATACGCCCCTTTTTCGATAAAACTGTTTGCCAAAGCAATTCCCATTTTGCCAGTAGATCGATTTCCTATATACCGCACTGGATCAATATTTTCTTTAGTTGGGCCAGCAGTTATCAGTACCTTTTTCCCCTTCAAATTGCTTTTCGGTTCAAAGAACTCTTTTACAGCAGCTATAATATCTTCGGGTTCTTGCATTCTGCCTTTACCAACCAAACCCGATGCCAATTCTCCTTCTTGCGATTCTAAAACATACACATTCTTAGTTGCCAAATCTTTTAGATTTTGGATGGTAGCTGGGTGTGCATACATATCTAAATCCATAGCAGGAGCCACCCATACCGGACAGCGAGCAGAAAGAAAAGTGGTCAATAAAATATTATCAGAAACCCCTTTGTTCATTTTAGCTAGGGTGTTCGCCGACGCAGGAGCAATCAACAATAAATCGGCCCACAATCCAAGGTCAACATGGTTAACCCATTCGCCCGATGTTTTTTCAATATAAAAATCTGTAATGACTGGGTTTTTACTCAATGTGGATAACGTAACAGGAGTTACAAAATCCAAAGAAGCCCGAGTCAAAATTACCTTGACTTCGGCTTCTGCTTTAATTAGTTCTCGTACAAGAAAGGTAGCTTTGTAGGCCGCTATGCTTCCGGTTATTCCCAGAAGTATTTTTTTGCCTCTAAGCATATGGCCTTACACCATTTTGTCAGATTCCTCTGGCTTTCTGTAGTAAATTTTTTCTTCTAAAAGCTCTTGTACAGCAATAGCTGTAGGCTTTGGCAAACGCTCATAGAATTTAGAGATTTCAATTTGCTCTCTATTTTCAAAAATTTCCTCTAGGTTATCGTGAGAAGTAGCAAACTCTTCCAACTTAGCCGTTAATTCTTCTTTAATCTCTTGATTAATTTGATTCGATCTTTTTGAAAGGAGCACCAATGATTCGTAAACATTTCCAACTCCGTTACTTAAATCAATTACGTCTCTTGTAATGGTAGAAGGTGAAGCGTTTGTTTTTTTGTAATCCATATTCTTACGTCTTTTTCTCAGTTATTTTCGCAAGCTCCTCTTCAGTTTCTTCTATGACCTCTTTGGCCTCCTTCAGAAATTTACTCTCGGGATATGCGGCTGCAAATTTAAAATAAGCTTTCTTAGTATTTGCGTATCGTTCTTCTTTTTTTGTATCAATGCTGTTTTCAGCCCATTCAAAGTATGCTTTTACCATCAAAAAGAGCGATTCTTCTCTGTATTCCGTATCTGGATAATCAATCAACGTATTTTTAAAAGAAGTTACCGCTGCTTTGTATCGCCCTGTTCGGTAATACTGCTTAGACACCATAAATGATTTTTTCTCCAGTTTTTCTCTCAATTCATCCATCATTACATACGATGAATCAACAAACTGACTTTCTGGAAATTGGCGTGCAAAAACTCCTAATTGATCAATGGCGGTGTACGTATCGGTTTGGTCTAAACTAAATTTAGGCGACATTTTATAATGACAGATTGCACTCATGAATTGGCATTCTTCGGTATGCTTACTGAAAGGAAAGTTATTTACAAACGTGTTAAATCGATGCGCCGCTAATATGTAGTCTTTCAAGTAGTACTCGCAAAAGGCATAGACGTAAAACAGTCGTTCAGCTTTTTCAGTTCCTCTGTAAATTGGAATAAGCTCCTCCAATAAAGGCATTGCACGGTAGTATTCCCCTTCTTCGAAGTACTTATTGGTCATTTCGTATTTGTAAGTAAGGTCGGTACTTTTTAGTACTTTGTTGTGTTTGCACCCCACCGTAAAAAACACGGCAAAAACAACTGTAGTATATAAGATTAGATTTCTCATTTTCGGGCGGCAAATATAAGGTTTTGAACAGCCTATTTACTATAAGTTTCAACACCGTATGGACTAATTTATTTTACTTTTGCGCTTGTATAATAAAAAAGACAAATCGAGTGGATTTATTTGAAAAATTAAAGCAAAGAAGAGGGCCTTTAGGTCAGATTTCTGGAATTACATACGGATACTTCCAATTTCCAAAAATTGAAGGTGAAATTGCCAATAGAATGCAGTTTCGCGGCCAAGAGATGTTGGTGTGGAGTATCAATAACTATTTGGGTTTAGCAAATCACCCAGAAGTAAGAAAAGTAGATGCTGAATCTGCAGCAGCTCACGGACTATCAACTCCAATGGGTGCTAGAATGATGTCAGGTAACTCGGTTACACACGAGCGTTTAGAAGAAGAGCTTTCAGCTTTTGTTCAAAAAGAAGATACCATGTTGGTAAACTACGGTTACATGGGTATGGCTTCTACGGTTGATGCATTGGTAGATAGAAACGATGTTATTGTTTACGATTCTGAGTGTCACGCATGTATTATTGATGGCGTCAGAATGCACCAAGGAAAACGTTTTGTTTACGCTCACAATGAAATTGACAAACTTGAAGTTCAATTAAAACGTGCTGAAAAATTAATTCAGCAAACTGGTGGAGGAATCTTAGTAATTACCGAAGGTGTATTTGGTATGGCGGGTGACCAAGGTAAATTGAAAGAAATTGTAGAATTAAAGAAAAAATACGATTTCAGGTTATTTGTTGACGATGCACATGGAATTGGTACTTTGGGTGCTACTGGTGCTGGTACTGGTGAAGAGCAAGGTGTACAAGACGAGATTGATGTTTACTTCGGAACGTTTGCAAAAGCTTTTGCTTCAGTAGGTGGATTTATCAGTTCTACAGAAGATGTAATTGATTTCTTAAAACACAATACCCGTTCTCAGATTTTTGCTAAGTCAATGCCAATGCCTCTGGTTGAGGGTAACCTTAAGCGATTAGAGTTATTGAGAGATCAGCCAGAGCACAAAAACAATCTTTGGAAGATTGCCAATGCGTTGCAAACGGGTTTAAGAGAGCACGGTTTTAACTTAGGTGAAACCAATTCTTGTGTTACTCCGGTTTACCTAGAAGGCGGATTGATGGAAGCTACTAACTTGATATTCGATTTAAGAGAGAATTACCAAATCTTTACTTCATTGGTAGTGTACCCAGTAGTACCTAAAAACGTAATTCTATTACGATTGATTCCTACTGCGGCTCATACCTTGGAAGATGTAGCTTATACCATAGAGAAGTTTGAGATTGTTGCAGAAAAACTAAAAAACAACGAATATTCAAAAGACGAGTTTACTTGGATTAAAGAAGCTCCAAAATGGATTACAAAAAAATCAGGTTACGTAAATACTTAATCTAATTATTACTGAATAGTAAAAGCCCTGTTTCAGAAATGGAATGGGGCTTTTTGGTTTTATGAACTACGACATTATATGTTTGAAATGATTACAATCAGGTGTATAGATTCATTACTTACAAAGAATTAGGAAATTTGCGATTCTCGACTCGTCGTTCCTCTCTGCCTGTTTGGCAGACAGGCTCTCGGGAATGTCGCAAACAATAGAATTCTGTCATTCGGTAAGGTTAGTGGAACAGAATTTCAGCATGAAATTCGTAGTGACACTTCAGTACGGAATCTCTACCTTTGATACTATCACCATAACTTAACTCAACCAACCCTACAACTCTAACGTAATCTGAGCTTGACCCTCTGGTGGCATATCGTCATCGTCGTCATCTTTCTTTTTTGAGCTTGAAGCTTTTTTAGCCGATGCCTTTTTGGGTGTCTCCTTTTTTGGAGGTTTAGGCTTTTCTTCCTTGTCTTTAACTTCAGGCTCTTCCTGTTTTTTGTCCTCCACTTTAGGTGTAGCCTCTTTCTTTGGAGTAGGATTTTTCACCTCGGGTTTTGGTGTTTCTTTTACTGCAGCTTTTTCTTTCGGCTTTTCTGCAGCAGGCTCTGCTGCGTCAAGCTTTTTTTCGGGTGTAGGTTTCTCTTGTTCCTCATTAGCCACAGTGTTTTCTTCAACTGCTTCTTCCTCTTGTTCTGATTCTTCAGCTTTAGGTTTTTCGGGTTCTTGTTTAGGTTCGAGTTCTGTTACTTGCTTCACTTTATCAGTTGACAAACGGTTACCCAGTGCCTTATATCCTTTTACTGCAATAAAATCGTGCAACTCTAAAATCTCGGGTTCTTTATTGGAACTGCGTTTATCAAACTCTACCTTCACCACAGGGAAGGTGTGTTTAGAAATTACTTCTAATCTAGAGTCTTCATGATCAGTAAGTAAACTCTGTAGTTTTTCGCTCGACTCTAATACGAATCTTTTTACGAAGTGCTGTGCTTTATCTCCATCGAAATACACCATAGAATACACCTGCTCTGGGTCGAATTTTTCGAGCAAAATCATGTTTTCTTCAAAGTGCGTGTTTAGCGATTGCGGATACATACGATATGTTCCATCGTCGTTTATGGCTACAATTTTATCCTCTGCCTTAAACTCACCAACCAATCGTCCTCTGCCGTCGGCATTCAAACGACTCACGGTATCATCCCACCAAATTTTACGTGCACTCAAGGTAGATATACCTTCTTCTTTGAGTTCAATTTTATGTACGATATTCTTGGTAAGAATATTTCCTTTTGCAGCCCTGCCTTTTATAGCGATATCAGAAAAGTCAAAATCGAATTTTAGGTTTTTGATTTTTGGTTTCTGACGTAAAATCACACGTACAACCTCAGCTTCCCCATTCCGATTTACCGTCATGTAATGTATTTTACTTCCCACATTGCCGGCCGTTATCGGGTACGCTTTGTCACGGGTGATAGAAGTAACTGCAAAGCGTTTTACCATAGAGTATTTCGATTTTCCGTCGAAATAAATCAAGTTGTAAATGGTTCGTTTATCACCTTTTTTCCAAACGTTTATATGTACGATGTCTTTTCCGAAGAAGGCCTTATCCGATATTTTGGAAACCATCATTTCGCCGTTCTTTCGGATCACGATAATATCGTCAATATCAGAACAATCACATACAAACTCCGACTCGCTTCTTTTTAACGAAGTACCCGCAAAACCTTCTACCTTGTTTACATATAGCTTAACGTTTGCCACAGCAACTTTAGATCGCTCAATGATTTCAAAGCTCTTGATCTCCGTTTTACGTTCGCGTCCTTCTGAGTAGCGTTTTTTAAGTCCTTTAAAGTAATCGATTGCAAAATCAACTAGGTTATCTAAGTTGTTTTGTACGCTCGCTAGCTCTTCCTCTAGCTGAGCAATAAAGGTGTCTGCTTTTTCCGCATCGTGTTTGGTAATACGACGCATTCTAATTTCGAGCAGCTTCTTAACATCTTCGTCGGTTACAGCTCGTTTTAAATGTTTTATGTGTGGTTTTAGAAGCTTGTGCGTAACCTCAATAGCTTCATCATAGGTTTTACCGTCAAAGTCGATATAGATTTTGTTTTCGATAAAGATTTTCTCTAAACTAGAAAAATGCCATTGTTCTTCCAGTTCTCTTTTTCGAATCTCTAACTCAAGCTGCAACAAATCTTTTGTGTGCTCAACATTAAGCTGTAGAATTTCAGAAATGGTTACAAAACGTGGCTTATCGTTTTCTATAATTACCGCATTTGGCGAAATACTCACCTCGCAATCGGTAAAAGCATAAAGTGCGTCAATGGTTTTATCTGGAGATACTCCGGGTGCTAAGTGGACAATAATCTCACAATTTTCAGAGGTATTGTCTTCAATTTTTTTGATTTTAATTTTCCCCTTATCGTTGGCTTTTAATACTGAGTCAATAACAGAAGTTGTGGTAGTAGCGTAAGGGATTTCGCTAATCAAAAGCGTCTTTTTATCTACCGAAGAAATTTTGGCTCTAACGCGAATTTTTCCACTACGCAGACCGTCGTTGTAATTCGACACATCCACCATTCCACCACCTTGAAAATCTGGATAAATCTTTGTTTTTCTGCCTTGCAAAAAGTTAACGGAAGCATCAATTATTTCTACAAAATTGTGCGGCAAAATCTTACAAGATAATCCAACGGCAATTCCCTCCACACCCTGCATAACCAGCAGTGGGAATTTAACAGGAAGTGTAACCGGCTCTTTGTTTCGGCCATCATAAGACAACTGCCATTCGGTAGTTTTTGGGTTAAAAACTACCTCCAAAGCAAACTTAGAAAGTCGGGCTTCAATGTACCTAGGAGCAGCCGCGCGGTCACCGGTTAAAGTGTTTCCCCAGTTACCTTGGGTATCGATGAGTAAATCTTTTTGACCCAATGCCACCAAAGCATCGGCAATTGATGCATCGCCATGTGGGTGGTACTTCATGGTATTTCCCACTACATTGGCTACCTTGTTGTAGCGGCCATCATCTAATTCTTTTAGAGAGTGTAAAATTCTGCGTTGAACTGGTTTTAATCCGTCGTTTACATGTGGAACAGCACGCTCAAGAATTACATACGAGGCGTAATCTAGAAACCACTCCTCATACATTCCCGAAACGCGAATTACATCAACTCCTTCTTCGGAGCCAATATCTTCGGTCGATTCAAATTCTTCGTCTTTTTCGTCTAAGTTGTCTTTTCCTTCTTCCGACATACACTACATCTTGATAAGTTCAATAGAATACTTAGGTCCCTTGAGTAATAGGTCTGATCCTGAGGAATAATTCACATCAGTGATAGTTTGAAGGATTTCAACCAACTTTCGCTCCCACTCATTTCTCTCTTCCTCTGAGCAGTACATTTCTGTCATAAAGCAATTGTTCATGAAGCTGATTTTATTGCCATCTACATTATATCCACAACCGCCCGAATTGCAAGGCGTTTTTACACTCACGCCCTCTTGCTCTTCAATAAAACTGAGCTGCATTGCCCAATCTTCGTAAGGGATATCAACCTTGTTTTCTCCTTCAGAAATTAGCGCTATTTGCCATTTGCCAAAAATAGAAGCATCGTCTGCGGCTGATTCTTCTGGAACAACTTTAACCACCTCATTAGGTATAGATTCCTCTTGTTCTTTAGGAGCAATTACTTCCGCGGAATCTTTTACTGTTTCTTGATTATTGGCTTCGGTTGCAGTAGCACTCGACTTATTTGATTTGCACGCAATCGCCAACATCAAAATTGGAATGATTAGGCTGTACTTAAGCATCTTCTTCAACAACGTCTTTTTCTACTTTAAGATTATTGATAATAAATTTCTGTCTATCGGGAGTATTCTTGCCCATATAGAACTCGAGCAAAGGGTGAATTCCAGTATCGTTTCCAATAACTACAGGATCCAAGCGAATATCTTCGTTTATAAAACCTTTAAACTCATCAGGAGATATTTCACCAAGCCCTTTGAAGCGTGTTATTTCAGGTTTACCCTTTAGTTTATCTATGGCAGCAACTCGTTCTTCTTCGCTGTAACAGTAGATGGTTTCTTGCTTGTTTCTTACTCTAAACAGGGGCGTTTCTAAAACGTATAAATGTCCCGCTTTTACCAAATCAGGAAAAAACTGCAAGAAAAAAGTAATGAGTAGCAGTCGGATGTGCATACCATCTACATCGGCATCAGTTGCAATAACAATGTTGTTGTACCGTAAATCGTCTAAACCGTCTTCAATGTTCAACGCAGCTTGTAACAGATTGAATTCTTCATTTTGATAGACAATCTTTTTGGTGAGTCCAAATGAATTTAGTGGTTTACCTTTTAAGCTAAACACAGCTTGAGTTTGCACCTTTCGGGCTTTGGTAATGGATCCACTAGCCGAATCTCCCTCAGTAATAAACAAGGTCGTATCCATTTTTAAAGGATTATCTCCTTTATCGTTCAAATGGATTTTGCAATCTCTGAGTTTTTTGTTGTGAAGCGACACTTCTTTAGCACGTTTTCTGGCCAATTTTCTTATTCCGGCCATATCCTTGCGCTCACGCTCACTCTGCAAGATTTTGCGTTGCATTGGATCAACACTATCTGGGTTTTTATGGAGGAAGTTATCTAGTTCTCTGGAAAGAAATTCCGAAACAAAAGCGCGCATAGATTTTCCACCGGGCTCAATTTCAGTAGAACCTAATTTCGTTTTAGTTTGCGATTCAAATACCGGCTCAATAACCTTAACACTTATGGCTGCCACTAGTCCACCGCGAACATCAACTGCCTCGTAGTTTTTACCAAAAAAGTCGCGAATTACTTTTACGTATGCCTCTCTAAATGCACCTTGGTGAGTTCCACCTTGAGTGGTAAATTGGCCGTTTACAAACGAGTAATATTCTTCTCCGTACGAATTTGTGTGAGTAATTGCTACTTCAATATCTTCACCCTCTAAATGGATAATTGAGTAAAGTGGATCGGCGGAAAGTTTTTCTTTGAGAAGGTCGAGTAAACCATTTTCTGAATAAAACTCTTCCCCGTTAAAATGGAGTTTTAAGCCCCGATTTAGGTACGAGTAATTGCGCACCATATTACGGATGTACTCTGGTCTAAATTTAAAATTCTTGAATATTTCTGGGTCTGGCTCAAACGTAAAACGAGTACCTCTTCGGATACTTGAGTCTTCAATTGGCGCATCTTCAACTATTTCACCTCGCTTAAAAACCGCCTTTTTGATTTTACCCTCGCGAATGGATTCTACACAGAAATACTCTGATAAAGCATTTACCGCTTTTGTACCCACCCCGTTTAATCCAACCGATTTTTTAAATGCCTTTGAATCGTACTTACCGCCCGTATTTATCTTGGAAACACAATCGATTACTTTTCCAAGTGGAATGCCTCGACCATAATCACGGACTTTTACTTTCCCGTCTTTACTAACCGAGATGTCGATGTTTTTACCATTACCCATTACAAATTCATCGATAGAGTTATCGAGAATTTCTTTCAGCAAAATGTAAATCCCGTCATCGGCAGAAGCACCATCACTGGTTTTTCCGATATACATACCGGGTCGCATTCGAATATGTTCTTTCCAATCGAGTGAGCGAATATTTTCTTCGGTATATTTTACTTCTTCGGCCATTTAAACAAATTATTCCAAATCGTTTAGAAAGGCCTAAAAATATAGGAAAGCGACTGGTGCTAATTAGCCAAAATACTATTGTTTTCCACAGTGTTTTTAACTATGGATTAGTTGTTAGTTTTTAGTTAGTAGTGACTAGTTTTTAGTCTGTTAGTCTTTAGGAGTAAATAGAATATATATAGTAAACGAAACGCTAACTATACATTGAAGCGGAAATGCATGATGTCTCCATCTTGCACTACATAATCTTTACCTTCAACGTTTAGCTTACCTTTTTCTTTGCAGGCGTTTTCTGATCCCAACTCAATAAAATCGTTGTATTTGATCACCTCGGCGCGAATAAAACCTTTTTCAAAATCGGTGTGAATTACACCAGCAGCTTGCGGAGCTTTCATTCCAGAAGTAATTGTCCAAGCACGTACTTCTTTTACTCCGGCCGTAAAATAGGTTTCTAGATTAAGTAAGCTGTACGCTTTATTAATCAGGTGGTTTACCCCTGGTTCAGTTAAACCTAGTTCTTCCAAAAACATTTGTTTTTCCTCGTAAGTTTCCAACTCTGATATATCCGATTCAATAGAAGCGCATAAGTACATAACCTCGCACTGCTCGTCTTTTACCAACTCTTCAACTGCCTGTGTGTATTTATTTCCCGAAACCGCTGAAGCCTCATCTACGTTGCACACATACAGCACTGGTTTTTCGGTTAACAATTGCATATCACCCAAAACAGAAGCATCACCATCAACTTCCAATGAACGCACTGATTTTCCAGCCTCTAAATGATTTTTGTATTGCTCGAGCAAGTCAACAGTTTTAACCGCTACTTTCTCACCCGTTTTTGCCGCTTTTCTAGATTTTTCTAATCGCTTTTCTACGGTTTCTAAATCTTTTAATTGCAGCTCCATATCGATAACATCTTTATCTCGAGCAGGATCAACCGAGCCATCTACATGAACAATATTTCCGTCATCAAAACAACGCAACACGTGAATGATAGCGTTACACTCACGGATATTTCCCAAAAACTGATTTCCAAGTCCTTCGCCTTTGCTTGCCCCTTTTACCAATCCAGCAATATCTACGATTTCAACCGCAGTTGGAACCACCTTTTCGGGGTTAACCAAATCGCTCAATTTGTTAATACGCTCATCTGGTACGGTAATCACACCAACATTAGGTTCTATGGTGCAAAAAGGAAAGTTTGCAGATTGTGCTTTTGCACTACTTAAACAATTAAAAAGGGTTGATTTACCCACATTAGGTAAACCAACGATTCCGCATTTTAAAGCCATGGTAAAATTTTAGGCGGCAAAAGTAACAAATAGATGTGCCTTAGAGTACTCAATAGCAACAAATGAAAGAGATTCCGCACAGAAGTGTTACAACAATTTTCTTTCAAAAATTTGTTCCACTAATCTTGCGGAATGACGAGATATATACAATTCAAACAGTTTAGGACTTTAAATTTTTTAGAAGGAAGTACAATGAAGTCAAAACCATTTAATCCATACTTTTCAAAGGTTTTCAACAATAGCAGTACACCCTTTTTAAAAGGTATAATTTCGCGTCAAAACCCTTTGAATGGCTGATATAAAGAAACTCGAAAACATAGCTTCTCAAACCAGAAGAGATATAGTACGGATGGTACATGCAGTACAATCTGGGCATCCTGGAGGATCGTTAGGTTGTGCGGATTTATTTGTTGCATTGTACAATGAAATTATGAACCACAATCCGAACAACTTTACCATTAACGGTAGTGGTGAAGATTTGTTCTTCTTATCAAACGGTCATATCTCACCAGTGTGGTATTCTACTTTAGCCAGAGCTGGGTATTTTGAAGTTAGCGAATTGGCTACTTTCAGAAAGTTAGATACCCGATTGCAAGGTCACCCTACTACTCACGAGGGTTTACCAGGAGTAAGAATTGCAAGCGGATCGTTAGGTCAAGGGTTATCTGCTGCTATTGGAGCTTCTATCTCTAAACAACTGAATAACGATTCGAACTACGTTTATGTATTGATGGGTGACGGTGAGTTGCAAGAAGGTCAAGTTTGGGAAGCAGCCATGTTTGCTGGAGCTAAAAAAACAAACAACCTTATTGGGTTTGTAGATTGGAATAATAGACAAATTGATGGTGATGTAGAAGATGTTATTTCTCTCGGAAATCTTCGTCACAAATGGGAGTCTTTTGGTTGGACAGTGTTAGAAATGAACGGTAATGATATGGGGTCTATTTTAGAAACCGTTGCAGAAGCAAAAACACTTGAAGGTCCAGTGGTAATTCTTATGAGAACCGAAATGGGTCAAGGAGTTGACTTTATGATGGGCAGTCACAAATGGCACGGAATTCCACCAAGCGATGAACAGTTGGCACAAGCATTGGAACAACTAGAGGAAACTCTAGGAGATTATTAGTATGCAAAGTCAGATTAGGTTAGTACTTTCTTTATTTATTGGGATTATTTCGCTTGGGCTATCTGCTCAAACAGGATTTAACCGTTCGGCTAAAACCCGAATTCTTTTTATTTACGATGCTTCGAACTCTATGAACGGGTCGTGGCAGAAAGGCAAAAAGCACAACATTGCTCAAAAGCTACTGTCTGAAACTTTAGACAGCATGCAGAGCATACCTAATCTTGAAACTGCACTACGGGTTTATGGCCATCAGAAATATTACCGAAATGGCCAAGATTGCAACGACACTAAGCTTGAGGTGCCTTTTGCAGCTCGTAATGCAAAGCAAATTAAATCTAAACTAAAATCCATTACTCCCAAAGGAACCACGCCTATTGCCATGACCCTAGAAAAGTCGGCGGACGATTTTCCTCCTTGCGCGAATTGCCGAAACATCATAATTCTTATAACGGACGGCATTGAAGAATGTGGAGGCGACCCCTGTACCATATCCATGAAATTGCAACGAGAGGGTATTGTTCTAAAACCTTTTGTAATAGGTATTGGACTCGATATGAATTTCAAAAAATCGTTTGAATGCCTTGGTGCATTTTACGACGCTTCAGATGAAGCTACCTTCAAAAAAGTATTGGGTATTGTAATCTCTCAAGCTCTTAATGAAACTTCTGCTCAGGTTAACTTAATTGATGCCTCAAAAAACCCTTCTGAAACTGATGTTGCAGTTAGTTTATACGATCATTTTAGTGGAAGATTACTCTACCATTTTATGCATACTATGGATGCTAAAGGTAACCCTGACACCTTGGATTTAGAGGCTAACTACACTTACGATTTGGTTGCGCATACAATTCCACCAGTAAAAGCAGACAGCATTACAATGATTCCTGGTAAGCATAATTTGTTAGGCGTTGATGCTCCTCAAGGATTTATAAGGATTCAAGCACAAGGATTTAACAGCAGAACCCTAATTAATGTAATTGTAAGAAGACACAATAAACCGGAAACCGTAAATGTACAAGAATTAAACACAACCGAAAAATACTTAACGGGCTTTTACGATTTGGAGTTTTTGACTTTACCTAGAGTAATTTTGAAAGATATAGCGGTGAGCCAATCGCATACCACCAAAGTTGATTTACCTAACCCCGGTTTGCTTACGGTTACAAAAAGATCGAAAGGGTCTGGAGGTATTTACATCGACAGAAACGGAAAGCTTGAACGGGTAGTAAATCTGGATGAAAACCAAGCACGAGAAAGTTTCTTTTTACAACCTGGAGATTACTTACTTGTATACCGACCCAATGGTGCTAAAAGCACATCATTTAATACACAAGAAAAATTTTCAATTAAAACTGGTAGCTCTGCTTCCATTAATTTATAACGATGGCGAAATACGAAAACACTGGCTCAAAAGACACCCGGTCGGGTTTTGGCGAAGGATTGCATGAACTTGGAAAAGAAAATGAAAACGTCGTAGCGCTTTGCGCTGACTTAACGGGTTCCCTTAAAATGAATGCGTTTCAGAATGATTTTCCAGATCGATTTGTGCAAGTCGGTATTGCAGAAGCTAACATGATGGGTATTGCAGCAGGATTAACCATTGGCGGCAAAATTCCTTTTACTGGTACGTTTGCGAATTTCTCTACTGGACGTGTGTACGATCAGATTAGACAAAGCATTGCCTACAGTGGTAAAAACGTAAAAATCTGTGCTTCGCATGCTGGCTTGACCCTAGGCGAAGACGGAGCTACACATCAGATTTTGGAAGATATTGGGTTAATGAAAATGTTGCCAGGCATGACCGTTATTCACCCGTGTGATTTTAACCAGACAAAAGCAGCAACCAAGGCCATTGCAGATTATGATGGTCCGGTTTATTTAAGATTTGGCAGACCAAAAGTGCCGAACTTTACAGCGCCAGATCAAAAATTTGAAATCGGAAAAGCAGATTTATTGCAATCTGGAAAAGATGTTACCATTATTGCAACTGGTCATTTGGTTTGGAAGGCTTTAGAGGCACATGAGCAATTAGCTGAACAAGGTATTGATGCAGAGGTAATAAACATCCACACCATAAAGCCTTTGGATGCTGAAGCTATACTTAAATCGGTTAGAAAAACTAAGTGTGTAGTTACCGCTGAAGAGCACCAAATAAATGGTGGTTTGGGCGATTCGGTTGCTCAGTTGCTTTCAAGAGAATTGCCCACTCCGCAAGAGTTTGTAGGTGTAAACGATTCGTTTGGTGAAAGTGGAAAACCAGAAGAACTGTTGACCAAGTACGGTTGCGATACAGCTGATATTGTAAAAGCAGCGAATAAGGTAGTTGAGAGAAGGTAAATTCTTTACAAAAAGTTGAATTGAGATTACCCCTGTGCGGGAACGACGACGTCAGAAAGCACGCAGAATATAGTTCACAAAAAAGGCGAGCAATGCTCACCTTTTTTAGTTTCAATATGTATGAAAAGTTACTCTTCTGTAGCCTCTTCCTTTGGCTCTTCAGTTTCTTCCTTAGGAGCTTCAACTGGCTCATTGCTTGAGCGAACATAATCAGTAAGAATTACTCCGCTTGCCATAAACAAGTATCTAGTTTCTGGCTCAGTGATATCCGCAATTTCCTCTTCCGATTTTCCGTCATCTTCTGCATAGTGCTGCAACTCTTCAACGCTAATAGTTTCTTTGTAAGCGTTTCCTTGCATTACCGCATTGCTTCCGTCTGAATCTAACGGAACAAAAAATCCGTAATCTTTAAACTTTACGAAAACCTTTTCTTTTTCAGTAAGCTGAACATTCATCCAACACCCTTTCTTTTTACAAACCGATTCAATTTTTCCAGCAATCACAATATCGCGCAGCGTATCTTCATTTTGCAATTGTGCCATTAAATCTTCTGGAGCAGTAACTCCTTCTACTTCAATTTCTTCACCGAACATAGATGGTGTAATATCACCCGAAATGTCTGCGCCAATCTCTTTTTCTTCTGGAGCTGCAGTTTCTTCTGTAGTAGTTTCTTCAGTAGCTTTTTGCTCTGCATTGTTGCAAGAATGAAGGGTAAAACCTCCTATTGCAACAACCATGGCTAGAGCAATTAATTTTTTATTCATTGTTTTAGATTTTAAAACCCAAAGGTAATAATCATCTACTTAGACAACAGCACAAATTCAGTTCTTCTGTTTTGAATTCTTCCTGCCTCGGTAGCGTTAGAGGCAATAGGTTGAGAACTTCCAAATCCTTTAAACGAAAGTCGATCAGAAGGAACACCTTTTTCTTCTAAATATGCCTTAACAGAAAAAGCCCTATCGGTAGATAAAATAACGTTCTCCCCTTCTACTCCAACATTATCGGTATGGCCGTGAATCGCAACTTTCACCTTGCTTTTTTCAATTAAATATCTTGCAAAATCATCCAAAATAATTTTTGAGCGCTCAGAGATTTCGGCGCTATTGGTTTCATAATGGATATCGTCTAATCGGTAAGCGCCACCAACCTCTTCTGCTTTAGCTACCAAGTTCATTTCGGTTGCAATAGGTTCAATTTCGTCAGTTGGTTTTTCTTCCGGAAGTGAATCGGGCACCTCAATCATCCTGGCATTATAAGCTACATCCTCACCTTCTACCTTCATCACAACTTTGTCTCCAGGTTTAACCGTTACCACAGCAGCAAAGGCGCCATCGGTTTCATCTACTTCAAACTCGGTCACCTTCTTTGAGTTTAGATTTTCTATTTTGATTCTTTTCTCTGAATTGGGAGCTCGTGTTTGATCTACTTTACCCTTTACAAAAACAACTTTTTCTGGCCGCGCTTCTTTATACAAATCGAAAGACAAAATATTGAGTTTGGTTCTCACATTTCCAATTCGGGCAGAACTGTAGTACACTTTTTTACCGTCTGTGCTTACCACAAATCCGTGTTCATCTTCATCTGTATTTATTGGATGCCCTATATTAATCGGCTCTCCCCAATTTCCCTTTTCATCTTGCCTAGAGTAAAAAATATCGAAGCCGCCAAACCCCAAATGACCTTGAGAAGAGAAATAAAGCGTTTTTGAATCGGTATGCACAAAAGGAGATTTGTCGTTATACTGGGTATTTATTGGCTCGCCTAAATTTACTGCAGGCGACCAGCCATCTTCAGATTTATCACAACGATAAATATCAATGCCTTGGCTACCCTCCCTGATAGAAGCGAAATACAGATGTTTTCCATCTGCACTAAGCGATGGCTGCGATTCCCATCCTTTTGGGGTATTTACGTTTGGGCCACAGTTTTTAGGCTCGGTCCAATACCACTCCTCTACTCCTTTTGATTTATTTAAACCAAAAATGTAATCCGATTGGTAGATATCGCAGTTGTACAAATAAGCTTGCTTTTGCTTATCGAAGTATGGTTTACAAATGGTTACAAAAAGGTGCCGATTATTCGAGGATATAGTAACACCACCGTAGTTCAATTTTTTATCGGTATTGAATGGTTCTGGCATAGCATCTCCTTTTGTAAACCTACCCGATTGTAAATCGGAAACACTAAACTTTTCAATGTAACGAACCTCGGTATTGTCGTTTACAATACTGTTTCGGTTTGGCGTATCATCAATCCAACGTCTAGTAAAGTAAAGCTTTTCGTTGTCTGGAGTAAGGAGCGGCAGGTATTCGTCGCCTTCATTTGTTGACACATCTTTAACTACAATTGGATTAAACGGAACAGGATTGGCGTATTGCGTGGCAAAAAAACGCGCATATTCAATATCATCTTTTGTCTCTACGATATACTGCTCGTATTTTTTTGAGAATTTATTGAGGTCGTCAGAAGTAAAATCAAGAAACTTTTGTTCGTTCTCAACTGCCTTCGCAAACTCCTTTTGCCCAAGATAAATTGCTCCTAAGTAGTAATACACAACGGAGTGAAAATCAGGGCAGAGCCGCTTTACCCGTTCTAAATAAGTTGCAGCTGTTTTATAACTCCCCCCTTTGGCGCGTTGAGTTTTTATGATTTCAATTGCTAACATAAAATTGGCTTCAGCATAATCTTCTTCTTCATCCAGTGCATCACGCAAAAACTCCAACCGTTTAGCTTTGTCGTACTTGCGTCTGTCTTTTGCTTTTTCAACTAATTTTTTTGCTTTTTCGGATACGTCTTCATCACAGTCTTGCGCCAAAACACTTGGAACAAACACTACATTGAGCAATATAACAATGATAATAGCGGAAACTGCGCGCATACCGCTTGACATTAAAAATCGTACCAAATCAGCAATTTAGTTTTATCTGCCAATTAAATTCTTGAGTTTATCCTCAGCCTTTTTCTTTAAGTCTTCTTCAGCTTCCTTTTTGGCTTTTTCAGCCTCTGCTTTAGCTTTAGCCTCCGCTTCTTTCTTTAAACGATCAGCCTCTGCTTTTGCTTTTTCTTCAGCCTCTTTTTTGAGTCTATCGGCCTCTTCTCTCGCTTTAGCCTCCGCTTCTTTCTTGAGTTTCTCAGCCTCAGCCCTTGCTTTTTCTTCGGCCTCTTTTTTCATTTTATCCAACTCTTCTTGAGCTTTCTTTTTCAGCTCATCTTTTGCTTGAGTTTTAGCATCACCAGAGCCGCTTCCGAACATTGGTTTAACTGTAGGTTTATCGGTTGTACCTCCAATCATTAAATCCACTTTAATTTCATCACCAATGGAAGCATTTGCACCTGTTTGTGAATTAAACTGATCGAGCAATCCTTGTGCAACCGAAGCTCCTGCGCCAAAAGATTTTGTCGGAATTGCAGTTTTAATTAGATAATCCAAGGTTTGATCGAAACCGTTAGATCCGGAAACATTGGCATTTAAATCACCCAATTTCATATCAAAAGGTTCCACCCAAACTCGCCCTTCTCTGAACTCATAGGTAATGTTTACATCGTCTAAAACCAAGGTCTTCAAATCTTTATTTTTTACTGCATCGGCTATTTTATCAAGGGTTTCAGAACCCGATATTTTCACCATATGTGTTTGCATATCTCCGCCGCCATTCATGGTTTCGTAGATAGGCTCCATATTTCCGTCTAATGCGCAAACTAGGGTCATTGAAGTTGAAAAAGCACCACTCGCATTCTCAGCAATTGGCGCCATTTCTTTAACCGTGTTAAACGTTTCGTAAGTCTGCTTAACATCGAATTTTTTAATAGCCATTTTAAAGTCAATAGTAGGTTTATCTAGATTGGTTGTTTCGTAATATCCATTCATATTGAGACTTCCTCCCAGCATATTCATATCTAGGTTTTCCATTAAAACCTTTTCGTTTCTCACAACAATTTTTCCAATCATATCGGTCATCACCATATTGTCGTACAATACTTTTTTGAAATTTGATGTAAGCACGAAATCAATGTTTCCCGGTACCTCCACTGCACCTTCCGTGGCAGTTGTATCGGTTTCGACAGCCTCTTCAGAATCACTTGATTCAGATTCAGCTTCTTCCGTTTCTGTTTCTTCTTCAGAGCCAGCTAATTCATCCAAATCCAGCAGGTTGGAGTTAATTGCCATTTGCCCCGCAAGCGTTGCATCGTCTGAGAATATATAAGGAATATAATTTTCTATTTTACCAGAACCAGAAATATCCGATTTTCCGAGCAAACAGTTTAACTCCGACATATTTATAGCCTGTGGTGTAAACTGAAAATCTGCTTTGTTTAATTGAACTGGATAACCCAATGAAGGATCATTATACGTAATTCCTTCAAGTATCATAGAACCATTAGCATCAAAGTTTTCATAGTCTTCCGCCTCTAGCGTTGACACTCTACCTTTAAGGTTTACATCCGCCTTGATTTTTCCTTTATACTCTTCACCATTTTCGGCTGGAATAACATCGACCAACGTTTCTAAATCCAAATCCGTCTTTATATTTCCATCAATATCGGCATCCGAAACAGGAGTTTTAACCAACATCTTCATATCAACTGGATTACCGCCTAACTCTACATGGAATTTTCTAAGATCAACCACGGTATTATCCTCAGAACCACCTTTGTTTTTTAGGTTTAAATCTATGTTTATGTTTTCTGCAGATTTTGGTAAATCGGGGTATTGGAAACGACCGTTGTTTACTTTTAAATCTAGATTAAATGCTGGAAGTAAATCACCGACCATATCCCCTTTCACCATTCCGTCTAGAGCAAATTGGCCATCTGTTTTAATCGATTCAAAGTCGGTCATGTATACCGCTGGAACCAAAGACAACACGCTTTTGAATGTTGATTTTTCTGTATTAAAAGTTAAATCTAACGTCGTGGTTTCTTCGTCTGGCAAAGCAACAAAACCGTCAAAATGCAACATCAAATCATTAATTCCGAAATGGTTTTCCTTAAAGGTGTACTTGCTGTTAACCATGTCAATTTCAGAATCGAATTTGATATTGAAATTCGCTTTTTTCAGGTATCGTATGCCTTCCATTTTAAAGGTTAGCTCATCAATATTAGTTTGCGTTTCCAGCAAGAAATTATCTAACATAAAATCACCTTTACCCTCATGGGTAAAGTTCTTGATTTCTGCGTACATACCCCCAACTCTATCATCGTAAATTACATTGATGTTTCTCAAATAGTATTGATTAATAGTCATTGAAAAAGGAGCGCTTTCTTCAGTTTCTTCCTTCACTTCTTCTTCAAGCTCTTCACCAGTTGACTTTACGATATCGTAATTTGCCAAGGTATCTTCTTCAACTACGTCAACAATTACGTGGAAACTAGCATCTGCTATTCCTACCGATTTAATTTTGATTTGATCGCTTTTGATTACCGACATTAAATCCAAATTAGTTTCAATGGTTCCAATGTCTGCCAGTTTCACTCCTTCGTATTGGCCCTTACCAGTAACTTTTATACCATTTAGCTCAAGTTTAAAATCCGGAAAAGTGCTTATGATAGACAAATCGATATCAGCTAGTTCAATCGTTGCATTCAACTGCTCGTCCATTTGTTGTTGAATCATTTCGGCTATTTTACCTTTAAATAAAAACGGTAGCGCGATTAGCAGAGCCAGCACGACCACTATAAAAATGCCCAGTGCTTTAAATACCTTCTTCATGTTTGATTTTTATGAGTGACCTCACAAATTTCGCACAAAGAATGACTTAACCAAACCTTGAATCATTAATAAAATGAAAAGCGTTAGTGAAGACTTAATCTTTAGGGTTGAGTTCTCCTTCTCCTTTGGCAATGATGGTACTAACTGCGGTATCTCCTGTAACATTTACAACGGTTCTGCACATGTCCAAAATTCTATCAACGGGAAAAATAATGGCTATCCAGGCAGGGTTTAAACCTACCGAAATAAGCACGATCATTAGCATTACCAATCCTGCACTTGGAACCGCAGCTGAGCCAATTGAAGCTAAGGTTGCAATTAACACAATAGTTAATTGCTGTGCCAATGATAAATCTACCATGTGTATTTGCGCAAGAAACAACACAGCTATGGTTTGATACATGCTGGTGCCGTCCATATTTACAGTTGCACCAATAGGTAACACGAAACTGGAAACGTTTTTGGAAACTCCAATATTTTCCTCTACACATTCCATTGTTACTGGCAAGGTAGCCGCACTAGAACTTGTAGAAAAGGCTAAAAACTGAGCAGGACTTATTTTTCTAAAAAAACTGGTGTAGCCAATTTTAGCAACAAATTGAACCACCAAGGGATAAAATACCGCCACCATAAAAGCCAACCCAATAAACACAACTGCTGAATAGCTACCTAAACTTTTGAATATTTCGAAAACTTCAGCAGGGGTGTTTGCCATTTTTGCAATTACACCAGCCATTAACGCAAACACAAAGAATGGTGCCGCTTTCATAATTATATCTACCATTTTCAAAAACACCTCAGACATTCCATCGAAAAACCCAATAATTGGAGCTGCTTTTTCAGACGGGATAAGGATAAGCGTGATACCCAAGAAGATGGCAAAAAAGATAACCTGAAGCATGAGTTTGTTATCCGAAATTGAAAGCACAATATTCTCTGGAACCATGTCAACCAAAAAATGCAATGGCCCTTGAGTCTGATTTTTCTCAACCACCTCCATTTTTTCTTCAACCTTTTTACGGTCTTCTGGACTAAGTTCTTCACCGTATTTTTGTTCAACTTCTGCTACCACCGCAGCATACTTTGGGTCTGAGGACAAATATTTACCGTCTAAAATTTGAATACTGTTTGTTGTAGCCCAGTATTCGTAACTAATTCTGTTCTTAATGCGCTGACCTTCATCAATGGTATTTCCTGGTTTAACAACATTTCCTATAAGCAATCCTACACTTACTGCGCAAACGGTGGTAACCAAATAAACCAATAGAGTTTTACCTCCCATTCGTCCCAATTTGCTTACATCGTTTAATCCTGCAATACCAGTAACTACACTAAAAAGCACTAATGGAACTGCAATAAATTTGAGTAATCGAATAAAAATTTGGCCAAAAGGATCAATCCAATCTATGGTGAATTGGTTCCAACCTAAAGCGCTAGAAATAAACGACCATATGGCACCTAATAAAAGACCAATCAGAATTTTAACGTATAGTGGTAATCCTTTCATTCGATTTTAAATTTTATCTGTTCTTGCAAGTAATAGATGATCTGCAAGTACCATAGCGCACATTGCCTGCACTACAGGAACTGCTCTGGGAACTACACAAGGATCATGACGACCTTCAGCAGAGAATTTCACATTATTCCCTGCTTTGTCAATCGTTTTTTGCTCTTGTAGAATGGTAGCAGGCGGCTTAAAAGTTATAGTTATGGTTATATCCTCACCATTTGAAATTCCGCCTTGAATACCTCCAGAATTGTTACTCGTTGTTTCAGTTTTCTCTCCTATTTGATTGAATGCATCGTTTTGTTCAGATCCTTTTTTAACTGCCGCGGCTGTTCCAATTCCGAATTCAACTGCTTTAACTGCATTGATGGTAAACAACGCCTGAGCTAGGTCTGCATGTAATTTTTTAAAGATTGGTCTCCCTAATCCTAAAGATGCGTTTCTAATTATAACTTGAATTTTTCCACCTATAGAATCGCCTTCAGATTTTACGTTTTCTATAAACTGTTGCATTCTTTGCGCAGCTTCCTCACTTGGACAACGAACAGCGTTACTGTCAGTTTCCTTTTCAGGATAAAAACGATTGTTATGAGCAAATTCCTCAGTACCTACTTGAGAGACGTAGGCGGAAATTTTAATTTCAGCAGTACTTATTACCTTTTGAGCAATTGCGCCGCCAACTACCCAGTTGGCAGTTTCTCTGGCTGAAGCTCTTCCACCGCCACGAAAATCTCGAATCCCGTATTTTTTGTCGTAGGTGAAATCAGCATGAGATGGGCGATAGATATCTTTTAAGTTGGAGTAATCTTTACTTCTTTGATCTTTGTTTGGGATTAAAAATCCAATGGAGGTGCCAGTTGTTTTACCTTCAAATACACCAGATAGCAGTTGCAGTGTATCCGATTCATTACGAGATGTGGTAAGCGCTGATTGTCCTGGTTTTCGTCTATCCAATTGAACTTGAATATCTTCTTGAGTCAATTCTAACCCAGCTGGGCAACCATCAACAATACCCCCAATTGCAGTTCCATGAGACTCGCCAAAAGTGGTTAACCGAAAAATTGTTCCCAACGAATTACCCGCCATGTCGCAAATGTATTCAAACTAACTTCAGTTTTTTCCCAACTTATTGCGGCAAGTACACGTATTTACCTACGATGAACTATCCTAAAGTAGAAATAGAATCGCTGAAAAGTGTACTTAAAACAATCGTGTTTTTTGATGCTTTGGACAAAAAAGTATCAAAGGACGAAATTGCTTTGTACAACCTTGAAACACTTTGCAATATCGAATCAATAGAAATCAGCCTAGCTGTTTTAGAAGAATTAGAAATAATTCAGCAACAAGGAGAATACTACCAACTTTATGCTCGGAAAGAAAAAACACTTTCTACCTTCAATACTGCAGCAAAGCTCTCATTTTGGCAAAAAACTATATTAAACACGTTACACCTTTCTAAATATGTTAGAGGGGTTTATCATCTCAACCTCATTGGGGAAAGACCTTACCTAGTTATCGATTTATCGGGGTTAAACAAACCCAAAACCGCCACTTTGGTTTGTGATGCGGTTAAATCCTTAACAGGTATTGATTGTTTATATGTATCGCGATTCAAAAAAACATCAAACCTTACCAACATAAGTAACCTGTTTTTAGCGAGCTTAAAACCACTTTTTCAACCTTTAGCATTAGAAAAACTAATCAACAGATCAGGCGCAAGTGTTGGTTTGTTTCCAAATAAAACCATGGATTATTCTATGCTTCTGAAGCCTATGTTTTCCGTAGCAAAAAGACGTATCAAAAAACCAGTATTTAAAGTCCAAGAAGGAAGCGATAAAGAGTTCTTCAATTTTATTGACAAAATCATTTTGGAGCACGATTTAAATGAAAAGTGGGAAACCAACCAAAAAATTTACGAGCAATGGCTGCTTCCCAAACTAAAAGGCTTACATCGTAAATATCATTTAGTATAATCGAGTTTTATAAGCTAGGTAAAACAATATTTTTGGCACCTAAGCGTATTTATGCGGTGAGAAAAAGCCTTGTTTTAATTCTTTTAATTTTAAACCTAAGTTCATTTGCCCAATTAGGCGGCGAAAGAAGCTATTCTTTTCTAGAAATTCCATCTTCTGCCAGATCATCGGCTATGGGTGGAAGTTCGGTTGGAATAAAAGAAGCAGATATTAATCTAATCAACGACAACCCAGCCAATTTGGATACGAGCCTAGATAACCACTTAAGCATTAATTATGTCAATTTTGTTAGTGATATTAATGCTGGTAACATTGCCTATGCGCGTAAGATTAAAAAAGGAACTATTGGAGTTACCGCTCAATTTTTAGGGTATGGAAAGTTTGAGGTGGTTGAAGCAAACGGAATTAAAACTGGAGAAGAGTTTAAGGCTGGAGATTTTGCCCTAAACATTGGCTACGGTATTGCGTTAGATTCTCAACTAAGTATTGGAGCAGCGTTTAAAACGGTTTACACCAACTACTATTTCAATCAATCGGTT
>CBFICO010000021.1:0-28184 GCA_965661115.1 Salibacteraceae bacterium | reverse complement strand
AACTCAAGAAAAGGTCAGCGATTTATGGGCTGAACGATTTAAACAAAAACACTAGCTTACTAATTTTAGGCGGTACAAAAGACCAACGCGTAAACCCAGCACAAGCGTCTGAAATGTTTAAAAAGCTGGTTAAAATCGACTACGATGTCACCATAAAAAGTTACGAGACGAACCATTTCTTTTCTGATAAAAAAGAGGAGTTGAATAAAGAATTAATTGGCTGGTTTAATGCCAAGCTTAAATGATATTTTAGTATTTCACCCTTTTTAACCGTTAACGGATTCCAAAATATCGCCTGATTCCAGGACTTCCTTTGAATTGCCGTCTTTAACAATTTCAATCATAGACAATCCTATTTGTGTAGTATTCACAACCGAAGTTGGATTCATTTTTTTTACCAGCTTTATTGCCCACAAAAAATAATCGTACATAAACTGATAGAGCTTGGTTTTCGACTTAATTCCTCTTAGCGGAATAATAGCATTGGGTCGGTACATATACGCTCCTTTAAAACCAGCAGAGAGAATATCGTTTTCGGTTTTCCCCTTAACTCTAGCCCACATTACCTTGCCTTTTTCTGTTGAGTCTGTACCTCTGCCAGATACATAAGTAATTATCATGTTTTCTTTCTCGCTAGCCAAAGCATTTACTAACGACATGGTGTAATCGTAGGTTAACTTTTTAAACTCGGCTTCACTTTTTCCGGCTGAACTTACTCCCATGTTTAAAAAGGCAGCATCGTACCCCTTAAGCTGCTCTTTAACCGACTCAAATTCAGAAAAATCTTTATGTATAAGTTCTTTCAGTTTGGGGTGTTTCAGGTTTAACGAACTTCTTGAAATAGAGAGAACCTCTGTTATGTCAGAGCTATCCAAACACTCTAAGAGCACTCCTTTTCCTACCATGCCTGTTGTTCCCGTTATAATTACTTTCATTTACTTCTCTTTATTTTTATCCTTTTTCCCTTCTCGATGGCTATCTGGAGCAAACCCTCTGTTATTCGGGATTCCCAACTTGCTCAGCTCTAGGGAATGACGTATAACAAAAAATGGTTTACCCTACCGCTCTATACGAATCTGGTGTTTGACCTGTGTGTAACTTAAACATTCGTGTAAAATAGTGTGGATAATTAAAACCTAATTCGTAAGATATTTCACTCACCGTTTTTGTCGTATCTGCCAATAAGGATTTTGCTAAATCTATAATATGCTCATTGATATGGTCTTTGGCATTTTTGCCCGTTTCTTTTTTCAATAAATCGCTTAAATAATTCCCTGATAAATGTACTTCGTTAGCAAAGTAGCTTATGGCTGGGATTCCAAGTTCAGAGAGTTTATCAGAGTTAATGTAATCGTTTAAAGCACGCGTAAATTCCTGAACCACATCTTTATGAGCATTTGTTCTGGTGTGAAATTGACGCTCGTAGAACCGGTTACTGTAATTTAACAATAGCTCAATACTATTTATGATTAGTTCTTGAGTGTGACCATCTATATTTTGATTGTATTCATAAATGATTTTCTCCACCGTATCATAAAGCATTTTGCGCTCTTGATCGGATAGATGCAGCGCCTCGTTAACATCGTAAGAGAAAAATGAATAGCGTTTTATTTTGGTAGACAAGCTTGATTTTTTAATCAAGTCAGGATGAAAAAACAACATCCAACCTGAGTTCTCACCGGCTTTAAACTCTTCGGTTTGGGTTACGACTTGACCAGGCTCAAAAAACGCCAAAACCCCTTCTTCAAAGTCATAATTCGTGCGTCCGTATTGCAATCCACAATCGTAATCTTTTAAAGTAATCATGTACAAATCCGAAGTCACTGGCACATTCAAAAAGTCTTTATTCGACTTCATTTTAGAAGCATCCAATACTGATATTAAAGGATGTTTAGGCTTGTCGTAACCCATTACCTCATGTAATTGGTTTATGGATTTTATGGTGAATATTTCAGTCATCGTGTTTTTATTTGTTCATGTGATTAATTTCATGTTAGTTTCTCGATACAATTCCATTCTGATCAATATCAGAATGAAATCACTCGAAATGACATGAATTTATTATTTACTCGGCGTCAACTTTCCAGCGTCAATTAACTCTTGAAAGGCATCCTCCATAGTTTCTTTCATAGGTCTGAAGTTAATTCCCAAGTCCTTCTTGATTTTTGAATTATCCGCATTCCAAGGAACGTTAACGTTTTTAGTTATAAAAGAGCGTGTAAATGCCTTGTTTGTTATTGGCCCCACTAACCACACCAACCATTTTGGCAACGCCTTTTTTGGCAACGGGAATTTATCACCATACTTAGGCAAAAGAACCGTACCAAGCTCTAAAAAGTTAGTGTTATGACCAGAGGTAATGTATCTACCCTTTGCTTCAGGAACATAACCTGCTTTATAATGCGCTTCGGCAACATCTCGTACATCTACCAATCCTACCCCCATTTTTGGAGCACCAAATTTCATATCGCCGCCTCCTAAATTCATAAGCGTAGTCATTGATTCGCCCGGTGCGTTTAAGTTCAGTGCTGGCCCCATTACAAATGATGGATTGATAGTAACCAGTTTCCATCTATCTTGAGCTTCGGCAATTTCCCAAGCTTTTTGCTCTGCCAGAGTTTTCGAATAAGAATAGGGTTGATAATCCAAAGAAGCGGTGGTATTCCAATCGTTTTCCGTTATTTTTCCTCCTGGAGCATTTACCGTATCAATTGCATCGGCATAAATTGCTGCACAACTACTAGTAACTACCACTCTTTTTACCGAATCAACCTCGTTCGCTGTTTCCAAAACGTTTTTAGTTCCGTTTTGTGCCGGTTCTATCAATTCCTTTTGTGGATCCTTTACCTCCATAGCAAATGGCGAAGCAGTGTGATAAACCAATTCGCAACCTTCCATTGCTTCTTTGTACGAACCCATGGTTAGCAAATCAGCTTTGTAAAACTTTAGTTCGCCTTTGGCATTTTTTGCAATTTCTTTTAAATGCCCTAATTTCTTATCGTTCTCAGGACTTCTAACTGCCGCATGAACAGTTAAGCCATCCTCTAATAATTTCTTTACTAACCAGCTTGCAACGTATCCATTCGCTCCAGTTACCAATACCGGTTTTGATTTATCTATTTGTGCCATTTTCTTAGGGTTTAAGTTCTAAGACAAATTAACCATTGTTCTTGTTAATCAATCTTTCACATTTTAAGTTTAGGTTAACACAAATTCCTTTTAGGAAAGAAGTGTACATTTAATCCATAAAACTCGTTAAACATGAACTCAAATTTAGTTGCTGAAGCAAGCATTGAAATTAAAGCAAAACCGGCCGATGTTTGGGATGCCCTAATTAATCCAGAAAAAATAAAAGTGTATTTATTTGGCACCGAAACCTCAACGGACTGGCAAGTAGGGAGCCCTATTGCTTTCGAAGGAAATTTTAATGGCCATGTTTAGAAGGACAAAGGCAATGTTTTAGAAGTTGAAAAAAACAAATTACTGCGCTATAATTACTGGAGCAGCATGTCTGGCACAGAAGATAAAATTGAAAATTATTTTATTGTCACGTACTCTATAGAGGATCTCGGTGATGGCACAGTAAAGTTTACCTGGCATCAATCTGGCTTTCCGACCGAGGAAAGAAGGGAGCATACTGAGCAAGGGTTGGTGGCAATGTTAGAGCAGATTAAGGAGATTGCAGAAAATTGAGGTTTCCACAGGAGCAAATTCTAGTTACCGAGCGTCTCATTCTGCGCCCATTTGAAGAAAAGGACATTGAACCTACCTATCAAATGAATTTGGATGCAATTGTATCAAAATATACTGGCGACGGTGGAGTAGTTTCATATGATGAAATAGAAAGGCGAATTCGAGAAAACATTTTTGCAGATTACAAGAAATACGGCTACGGTAGAATGGCGATTGAATTAAAATCGACTGGAGAGTTCATTGGTTTTTGTGGCTTAAAATACCTGGAGGATATAATGGAAGTTGATTTAGGTTATAGACTTAAAAGCACGCATTGGAATAAAGGATACGCAACCGAATCTTGCCATGCGATTGTGGACTTTGGATTTAATGAACTTAAACTGAATAAAATAATTGCTTTGGTGTTGCCTGAGAACTTGACTTCGATAAACGTTTTGGGCAAATTAGATTTTGAATACGAAAAAGAAATAGAAACCGACGGTCTTTCTACGTTAATGTTTAACCGCTATTCAAAGTAAATAATCAAGAATTTACCGCATCTTTGAAACCAATGAAATTTGAAGAATTAAACATCTCTGACAGCCTAAAAGAAGCTGTAGGATACATGGGGTTTGAAAATTGCACCCCAATACAAGACGAAGCAATACCAACCATACTAAACGGAAAAGACTTAATAGGTTGCGCGCAAACCGGAACAGGTAAAACGGCTGCATTCTTAATTCCAATGTTAGAAAAACTAACGCAATCAAAAAACGATAAAGTTCGAGCTTTAATTATAGTGCCTACGCGTGAATTGGCCATTCAAATTGACGAACAGGTTCAAGCGATTGGATATTTTTTGGGTATTAGTTCTATACCGGTATTTGGTGGTGGCGAAGGCGGGGATTTTTCTCAGCAAAAAAATGCCATTCAACAAGGTGCTGACTTGCTAATTGCTACACCAGGGCGGTTAATCGCTCACATGAATTTAGGTTATGTTGACCTATCCGCATTGGAAATGTTAGTGTTAGACGAAGCAGATAGAATGCTGGATATGGGTTTTATTGAAGATATAACCAAAATCATTAAGAAAACCCCGCGCGAACGACAAACGCTCATGTTTTCAGCCACTATGGCTACTCAGATAAGAGTATTGGCCAAACAAATATTAAAACAGCCAGAGCAAATTAATCTAGCCATTGCAAAACCAGCTGAGGGAGTCAATCAAGTAATTTACAACGTTTACAACCCCAATAAATTAGCATTAGCCTCTCATATTCTGAAAAACGAAGACATTCAGAACATGATAATTTTCGCCTCACGAAAAGAAATGGTTGACCAAATTGAACGAGCGCTAAAAAAGGACGGTCACTCCATAAAAAGCTTACACTCCGGTAGAGAACAATCGGAACGACAAGAACGACTAAGAGAATTTAAAGCCGGCAATCTCAAAATATTAGTTGCTACCGATGTATTGAGTCGTGGTATCGATATTCAAGGTTTGAGTCATGTTATGAATTTTGATATGCCAAACGATGCGGCAGATTATGTGCACCGAATTGGCAGAACTGCTCGAGCCGACTCAAAAGGAACGGCAATTTCGTTTGTGAACGAAGAAGACCAGCTAAAAATGATGAACGTTGAAGAACTCATTGAAAAAAACCTGGACAAATTAGACACTCCGGCTGAAATTGGTGAAAGCCCCAAGTACAACCCAAGCGTTCAAATGCGCTCAAAAAAAGGAAAAGGTGGCCGAGGCAAAGGCAGAAGCAGTCGCAACTTTAAAGGAAAACGAACCCAAGGTAAAGGTGGAAAAAAGCCTTGGTTTAAGAAAAAAGGAAACAAGAATTCTAACAATTCTGCTAATCAATCAAAAAAATAAAGGAGCTCATATAAACACTTGGCGTACTCAAGTTTGAGGACGCGGCCTCTTTTATTAATGTACACCTCTTCTTTATCCAACTCGATAAATTCTTTAGGCATTTTGGCTATTTCATATTCGCCAACCCAATGTTTCCACATCAATATTCCGCATCGCAATTGGTGGAACTTTGAGGTACAAATTATAGCATCCTTTGCGTTTATCTTTTTACAAAATTCTTGAGCGTTCAAAACATTTTCTTCAGTAGTATAACTCAAGGTATCCCAAAAAATATCCTCGCGTTCAAAGCCCCATTCAGTAACCATTCTTTTACTAAAACCAGCACGCTCATGAGGAAAACAAGTACCTTCAGATACTATGAGTTTACGTCTTTTTTGTTTGTATAAACTACTGGCAAGATTCAGCCTTTCCTCGGTTCCCCTTCCGGGATTACAACCGCTTCCGGGTACAATTAGCACATCCCCAAAATCCGTTGAAACTGAACCACCAATAGATAATGGCATTTGTGCTAGTTTTATTTGCTTTTTATATGGTAATGCCATAAAAATTATCGTTACCAAAATGAAAAATCCAGCCTTTTTAAAAATATGCTTGCTTACTTTTATCACGATGTCTAAACTACGGGTTTATAGAATTGTACTGGTTGTATTTTTTGGATTAATAACCACAATTGTTCAAGGTCAGTATTATTATTTGGGAATGGACAGAACCATTGAAAACCGAGTATATACAGATTTGAGAGTCGCCTTGCAAGTACCCGACATTGTTATGCATGTTGATTTAAGTAACAGAAGGCTAACGGAATGGCCGAATGAATTGTACAATTTCCCCAACCTCAGATCAATTAAACTGAAGAACAATCAGTTAACGAAAGTTGAGATCAAAACAAACACCTTTCACAATGTTGTAAGTCTAGATTTAAGCAACAACCAAATCAGTGAATTCACCATTGAAAAAAACAGTTTATCCTTTTTAAAAGAACTCAACCTCGATAACAATAAACTCTTGTTCTTTCCACAATTGGGTAACTACAATTTCATAGTTGAAGATTTATCTTTGCGATACAATCAAATTGCCTACATCCCCGAGGGAGAGCTATATCCGAGTACCCTCAAGTTTTTATATCTGGATAAAAATCCAATCAAGAACCCTGAGGTTATATTTAAAGAGGGCAATAAACTAGAGGAACTGTATTTATACGAAACAGGGTTAAAACAAATTCCTGCAAATACTCGATTGAATAACCTCCAGAAATTAAATCTTGGTAATAATCCTTTTGATTTTAGTTCGTTTAAGGCAGAGAATTTCCCGAATGTGTTGCACCTTGATTTGAGCTATATCAACTTGGAAAATGAATCACCTTTTGAAGAATTGAAAAGCAGCAAAAACCTTAAATATCTGAGTTTGGAAGCTTGTTCAATTAAAGAAATAAGAAGCGTTATTGCCAGCATGAAAAAACTCAGAGAGATTAGCTTGCTCGGCAATGAAATTTCACAATTCCCCAATGAATTTTACGATCTAAAACTGAAACTAATCAACTTGCAACGCAACCCACTTAACAACGAAACCAAGCAACGATTGCAAAGCGAGTTCAAGAAAAGTACGGTGCATTTGGATTGAAGGTTTAATTATATTTATTGAGATTCCCGCCTACGCTGGAATGACGACACACGGAAAGTAACTTAATCGTGCCTACCGCCGCCAATAATTTTAAAAACATGCAACAAAGCAGGAAATAAAGCATCCATGGTTTCAGATGCACCTTTGGTGCTTCCTGGCAAGGTTAAAACTAGTGTTTTCCCAGCTGTTCCTGCAATTCCTCGGGATAACATAGAAAACGGGGTTCGTTGCTGTCCATAAGCCCGGGCGGCTTCCATAACGCCGTCAATTTCTCTATCTAATAAAGGACGCACGGCATCGGGAGTCACATCCCTTACCGACAACCCGGTTCCTCCCGTAAAAATGAGCAAGTCGTGGTTGTTTTTGGAGTTATTTACCTCTGCTTGAATACGATCTAATTCGTCTGGAATAACCACATAGTTAGCCACCTCAACTCCATAACTTTTCAGCTTTTCGCATATTGCCAAACCCGCTTTATCTTCTTTTTGGCCTTCAGAAATGGTATCGCTACAAACCACAACAGAAGCTGTTAAGTCGTTCCTAAACTTATCCTTCCAATCCGATTTACCACCTTTTTTAGATAACAGCTTAATGTTGGATATCTCTACACCCTTATCAATAGGTTTTAGCATATCGTACATGGTAAGTGCCACAACAGAGGCTCCGTGCATAGCTTCTACTTCAACACCCGTTTTGTAAATCGTTTTTACTTTAACTTCAATGAAAACAGATAAACCTTCAATCTTAAAATCAATTCTGGTATACTCCACTGGTAGCGGGTGACAATCTGGAAGCATTTCCCAAGTGCGCTTTACGCCCAAAAGGCCTGCAGTTTTAGCCATCGTAAAAACGTCTCCCTTGGGCACTTTTCCGTTTTCTATTGCCGTAATAGTTTCTTGAGCAGAAACATTCACAACCGCTTGCGCAACGGCAATTCTCAAGGTGTTTGATTTATGTGTTATATCTACCATTTGTTTTTAGTTTTCAGTTAGCGGTGACCAGTAAACAGTTCGATTTTACTTGACTCTATAATTTATACTTCTAGTTAATTCACTTGTAACTCGTTACTCATTACTTGTTACTTGTTACTGGTCACTAGAATTCACTTTCCATTGATGGGTATCGTCTTCAAAAATTTCTTTGCCAAAAATTGGGGCTTGTTCTTTTATTGATTCTAGTATAAAACGACAAGCATCGTTCGCTGCATTGCGCCTTGGAGAAGAAACAAAAATGAATAGGCATATTTCTCCCGCGTTCACCTTTCCCAAACTATGATAAATGTGCATGCAGGTTAAATCAAATTTTGAAAAAGCCTCTTCGCGAATACCAAAAACTACTTGATTCGCTAATTCTTCTTGAGCTGTGTATTCTATGGCAGCAACTCGTTTACCCTCAATTTCATCGGCACGTACTTGCCCCATAAATATGCTGTGCGCACCAATCTCTGTTTTGGTTTGATGATTCGCTATGGACACACCAATTGACTCCGCCGAAATAGCCCCTTGTTTAAAAATTGGTTTTGGTTTTCTTATTTTCTTTTCCATTGTTTTTTTATATCCAGATTCATACTCCTACTAGATTCCGTATAACTATTTCACAAGCTTTCGCTCACTCAAGCAGTTCAATTACGTTTACGGAATGACGATACATTGATAATGTTCATTCTATTAAAAAAGTAGGAGCGTCATTCCGTTCTTGAAACGGAATCTAATATTGGTATTCACACTTATTTTCTTTTCTATTTTATCACTCATTTACCGAATTCAATAATTACCAAATTGTCAAATTAATTTAACCTCCAGAAAAAGGAGGTAGCACCGACACGCTATCCCCTTCGTTAAGAGCAACATCTTCCGTTACAAATTTGTTGTTCACAGCAATTTTTAAATCGATGTTTTCCAACGTTGGATACAGATCCTTTAGATGCTTCAGAAACTCCGTTGAATTAATAGATCCAGGAAGAACTATATGTTGCGAACCTTCACCTACCAATTCAGACGTTTGACCGTAATATGTTACTTCAATATTCATAAATCCAACTGCTTTAAATCTATTGGAGTATTAATGTTTAATAACAGGTTTCTCATTTCAATTGGAAATTCCAAAATTTTTGGGTTTTGCTCTTTTAGAAATCCAAAAACAGAACGACCACCTGCTTCAATAAAGGCCTCTAAATCCGGTAAAATTTCTTGGTGGTAAACCCCAATCAATGGGAACTCCTTGTCTCCGCACTTTGAATAAACAATTTGCTCTGATTCGTATTCCTCAATTAGCTTCTTCACGATTGCTCTAGAAACTAAGGGAGCATCCACAGAAAGCACAATAAGGCGCTCAACTTTACCTCTTTTTAATACAGCATGTATCCCACCAAGAGGACCAATATTCTGGTATTGGTCAGTAATTACCGGCAACCCAAATTGAATATACTGTTTGTTTGAAGTGGAAATTGAACAAGGGACATTAATTTCACTCAAGGTATCCAGTTGATACTCAATCATGCATTTTCCACCCAATTTCAAAAGTCCTTTATCAGTTCCCATTCTAGAGCTTTTTCCACCTGCTAATATGACCGCCTCTAACCTCATCAAAACAAGATTAATTTAACGGAGGCCAAAGCCAAAACACTCGTTAAAACATAGGAGAGTTTCTTAGTATTTAATACCGAAGCACCAAAATACGCTCCGGCAAAGCCTCCAATTAAAGCCAATAAAATGAGCGGTAAAATATTACTAGAAAACTCTATACCAGTTACAGAAAACCCAACCAATCCAGCCAAAGAATTCACCCAAATAAATAACGCCGAAATTGCAGCTGTTTGTTTAACATTTGCCCAACCAAAAAGCAATATAAGTGGCGATAAAATAATACCTCCACCAATACCTATAAGCCCAGAAAAGAATCCAATTGTTGCTCCTGAAATCAGCGCTGGAAATATTGGCACTTGCTCCTTGTTTTCTTTTTGAGTGGGTTTCCAAATCATTCTAAAAACAGCAAAAACCAAGAGGAATCCCAAAATCTGTTTGTATAGTTCACTATCTATATTTATTATTCCTCCTGCAAATGCTGCTGGAATAGAAGTAATAATAAATGGATAAAATAAGTTCCACTTAAAATAACCAAGCCGTTTAAATTGAATAAATGCAATACCTGCCACAAATAGATTCAATACTAGAGCAGTTGGTTTCATTTCTAATGTTGATACACCTATGACTGCCATAAGTGCTAAGTAACCGCTAGCACCGCCATGACCTACAGAAGCGTATAAAAAAGCTATTAAGGGTAACGCTATATACAAGGCAATTTCCATTACTTAAATTCCGATTCTTGGTCATCAAAAAAGGCTATTGCCTTTTGCTCTAAGCTTCTAAATTTTTGAATCATTTCTATCCCAAACGGAGTAACAATAGTTCCTCCGCCTCCACTGCCTCCACTGGCTTTTTCTACAACGGGCGTCTTAGAAACGGCATTCATTTCATCAACTAGTTTCCAAGCTTTTTTATAAGACATATTCAATGACTTGCAAGCTTTGTTTATGGATCCGTCTTGCTGAATTTGCTCCAACAAACGAATGCGACCTACTCCCAGAAAAATCTGATTATCGGACTCAATCCATATTCTGCTTTTAATATTCATTTAGCGTTATATCCTAGCAAATATAACGACTTGATTCTTATGTTACAATCATTTAGGTTGTTGCTCAATTATCAGGATTGAGATTCCTCCCGATGGCTATTGGGACGCGGGAATGACGGATTGACTATAAACAAAAAAAGCCCCTTCATAAGAAGAGGCTTTGAGCATTTATATTTTGACGGATACTACTTTCTGTCTCCCATATTTACAAATGGGCGGTGATTTGCACCAGTGTAAATTTGTCTTGGACGGCCAATTGGTTCGTTGTTTTCTCTCATTTCTTTCCATTGAGCAATCCAACCAGGTAAACGTCCTAGAGCAAACATAACCGTAAACATTTGAGTTGGGATTCCCATTGCACGGTAAATAATTCCAGAATAGAAATCTACGTTTGGATAGAGTTTTCTCTCAACGAAATAAGGATCTTTAAGAGCAACTTCTTCTAGACCTTTTGCAATTTCTAAAACTGGATCGTTAACGCCCAATTTAGCCAATACAGAGTCAGCTGCTTTTTTGATAATCTTAGCTCTTGGGTCAAAGTTTTTGTAAACTCTATGTCCGAAGCCCATCAATCTAAACGGATCGTTTTTATCTTTTGCTTTGGCCATGTATTTCTCAACGTCTCCACCATCTGCTCTGATTGCTTCAAGCATTTCAATTACAGCCTGATTTGCTCCACCGTGTAATGGACCCCATAAAGCAGAAATACCAGCTGATACCGAAGAGTACAAACTAGAATGACTTGAACCTACAATTCTTACCGTTGAAGTAGAACAGTTTTGCTCGTGCTCGGCGTGAAGAATTAAAAGTTTGTTCAATGCATCAGACAATACTGGATCTGGCTTGTATTGCTCTGAAGGAATAGCGAACATCATTTTAAGGAAATTAGAACAATAGTCTAACTCGTTATCCGGGTAATTTACTGGATGTCCAATCTCGTTTTTAAACGCCCATGAAGCCAACGTTGGCATTTTAGCCAAAATTCTAACAATACTTAAATGTACTTCTTCAGACGATCTGTTTGGGTCTAAAGACTCAGGGTAAAATGCCGTTAAAGAAGAAATAAGAGAAGAAAGTACTCCCATTGGATGCGCTTTTGAAGGGAAGCCATCCAAAATGTTCTTAATCTCTTCGTGCACTAGGGTGTGCTCGGTAATCTCTTTACAAAAAGCTTCGTATTGAGCTTTATTTGGCAATTCACCGTGGATTATTAAGTAAGTTACCTCCAAAAATGAAGCGCTATCCGCTAACTCCTCAATAGAGTATCCACGGTATCTTAATATTCCTTTTTCTCCATCAAGATAGGTAATGGCACTTTTTGTAGAACCCGTATTCTTGAAACCTGGATCTAGCGTAATTAAGCCCGATTGAGCTCTTAGTTTACTAATATCGATTCCCTTCTCGTTTTCTGTTCCTTCTACTACTGGCAGCTCGTATGTCTTACCGTCGTATGTTAGTGTAGCCTTATCTGACATCTCTTGATTTTTCTTTATTATTAGTTGTAAAACAAGCTAAACTCCCTTCTGTTTAACTTCTCGCGAAAATACATCGGAGCACTTTCATTTCCTAGTATACAAATACTATAAAAATTTAAAATTTTTACCTGGGAAATACGCGATATCTCCAAGGTTTTGCTCAATGCGTAACAACTGATTATACTTAGCTATTCTATCACTTCTTGAAGCTGAACCAGTTTTAATTTGACCAGTATTAAGCGCTACTGCTAAATCAGCAATTGTAGTATCTTCAGTTTCACCCGAACGGTGACTCATTACCGATGAATATCCGTTTTGAGTTGCTAGACTTACCGCTTCAGTAGTTTCCGTTAAAGATCCAATCTGATTTACCTTTATTAAAATAGAGTTCGCCACTCCCTGGTCAATACCTTGTTGCAATCTGTTGGTATTAGTAACAAATAAATCATCGCCTACCAACTGGCATTTGTTTCCGATTTTATCGGTTAGAGATTTCCAACCTGACCAATCGTCTTCAGCCATCCCATCTTCAATAGAAACAATTGGGTATTTATTTACCCAATCCGTCCAGTACTGAGCCATTTCTTCTGAAGCTAGTTTTCGCCCATCTGATTTATGAAAATGGTAAACGTTTTCATTCGTATCGTAAAACTCACTAGAAGCAGGATCTAGTGCTATGTAGATACCTTCACCTGGTTTGTAGCCAGCAGTTTCAATTGCTTTTAGCACAAACTCAATAGCCTCTTCATTTGAACCTAAGTTTGGAGCAAATCCCCCCTCATCACCAACATTGGTTGAATACCCCGATTTCTTTAATTCACCTTTTAACGCATGGAAAACTTCCACACCCATTCTTAGTGATTCAGAGAAAGTATCCGCACCAAAAGGCATCACCATAAATTCCTGAAAATCGATCTTATTATCCGCATGTGAACCACCATTTAAGATATTCATCATAGGCACAGGTAACGTTCTTGCGTTAGCACCACCCACGTACCGGTAAAGCGGTAAGCCATGATGCATAGCTGCAGCTTTTGCACAAGCTAAAGAAACGCCAAGAATGGCATTTGCCCCAATGTTTGCCTTGTTTAGCGTACCATCAAGTTCAAGCATTATTTTGTCGATTTCTACTTGGTTGGTAACATCAACACCCGCAAGGGCTTCAAAAATCTTTTCGTTTACATTTTTAACGGCTTTTAATACGCCTTTTCCTAGATATGCACTATCAGCTCCATCTCTTAACTCCACCGCTTCGTGAACTCCTGTTGATGCTCCACTAGGAACCGCAGCACGTCCTTTTGCTCCGTTATCGGTCATTACATCAACCTCTACTGTTGGGTTTCCTCTTGAATCTAAAACCTGACGCGCTACTATGTCTACAATTACACTCATTACTATGCTTTTACTGCTTTACTTTCTTTAATATTTGAAATAAATTGATCGAATAAATACCTAGAATCATTTGGACCTGCAGAAGATTCAGGGTGATATTGAACAGAGAATGCATTTTTGTCCTCTAAACGAATACCAGCCAAGGTATCATCATTCAAGTGCTTATGTGTTATGGTAATATTTTCCGCTTTTTCAGCAGAATCCCAATCAACCACAAAACCGTGATTTTGAGAAGTTACCTCGCATTTGGTTGTTTCAAGGTTTTGAACCGGATGATTAACGCCACGATGGCCATTGTGCATTTTTTTTGTGGACAACCCTTGAGATAAGGACAAAATTTGGTGACCAAGGCAAATTCCGAATGTTGGAATATTGGTGTCCACTAAATCTTTTACCGTATTAATTTCACTAGGCATTGCAGAAGGATCTCCAGGGCCGTTAGACAACATCAATCCGTCGGGGTTCCACGCCATAATTTCTTCTTTAGAGGCGTTAAAAGGGAACACTTTAAGGTAGCAACCTCTATCGGCCAAACAGCGCAAAATATTTTGCTTTACGCCATAATCAATTACAGCCACTTTGTGCTCAGCAGAATCATCTCCATAAAAGTAAGGCTCAGTGGTAGACACTTTTGAAGATAACTCCAAGCCATCCATACTGGGAACTTCCTTAAGTTTTTCTTTTAATACATCGATATCCAAAATCTCAGAGGAAATAATTGCGTTCATTGCACCAGATGAACGGATGTGACGAGTAAGTGCTCTGGTATCCACATCTGAAATACCAACCTTATTATCTTTTTCAAAATACCCTTGAAGCGAATCAGTAGCACCTGGCCTTGAATGGTGTTGAGAGAACTTCTTACAAACTAATCCTTCAATTTTGATGGAATCAGATTCTACCTCACTGTCTTTCACACCATAGTTCCCAACATGCGAAGGGGTAAGCAATAAAATTTGACCGTAGTATGATGGGTCGGTAAAAATTTCTTGATAACCATATACTCCTGTATTGAAAGCGATCTCGCCAGTTGCTGTGCCTATGGCACCAACAGCAAAGCCTTTGAATACGGTTCCATCTTCTAAAAGTAATACAGCTTCTTTTCTCTCTTCGTATTTCATGTAGCGTTTATTTAGCTTCTTTTATTCAATGATCAACCCTTATTTTTAGCTATTAATGGGTTGCTTTTTAGCTTCTCGAAATTACAATTTGACACCTTGGTTTCAGGTAGTTTATACAGATAGTTATTTACAAATATTAAACAACATATTCATGCAAAAAAAAAGGACAACACTAATTTAGCATTGTCCTTTTCAAGTTTATTTAAAACAATGAATCAACTTATTCTTTGTCTTTTTCTTCTTTAGTATCAGCCTCAGCTTTTGGAGCTTCTTTTTTCTCTTCTACTTTTGGCTCTTCAACTTTAGCTTCTGGAGCTGGAGTTTCTTTAACCTCTTCTACTACTTCTGCCTCTTCAACTGCTGCTTTTGTTTCTGCTGCAGATGTAGCTACTGTGTCAGAAGATTTTTTTCTTCTTCTACGTGTAGTTTTCTTTTTAGTCTCTGCTCCGTAAGTTTCGTTGAAATCAACTAGCTCAATCATACACATTTCAGCGCCGTCACCTTTTCTGGCTCCAGTTTTGATAATTCTCGTGTAACCTCCTGGTCTGTCCGCAATTTTCGGAGCAACCTCTCTAAACAATTCTGCTACAACAGTTTTGTTCTGAAGGTATCCAAATACTACACGACGTGAGTGAGTTGTATCGTTTTTAGCTTTAGTAAGCAATGGCTCAACGTAAGTTCTCAGTGACTTACCTTTAGCTAAAGTTGTATTTATTCTTTTGTGTTCAATTAAAGAACTAGCAAGGTTAGCCATCAAAGCGCGACGGTGGCCCGCTTTTCTACCTAAACTTTTTGTTTTGTTATTGTGTCTCATTTTAACTCGAAATTCGCAGTTAGCTATCCTTTACTATTACTCCTTCTCTAATTTGTACTTAGACAAATTCATTCCGAAAGACAATCCTTTCACCTCTACTAATTCTTCTAACTCAGTAAGAGATTTCTTACCAAAATTTCTGAATTTAAGCATATCGTTTTTATCGAACTGAACTAAGTCACCTAGAGTTTCAATTTCAGCTGCCTTTAAGCAGTTTAATGCTCTAACACTTAAATCTAAATCAACCAATTTAGTTTTAAGTAATTGACGCATGTGCAATGAAGTTTCATCAAACTCTTCTTCTGCTGCTTTTTCCTCTGTATCTAGAGTAATCTTCTCATCAGAGAACAACATGAAGTGGTGAATTAAAATCTTCGCACCTTCTTTTAAAGCTTCTTTTGGATGAACTGAACCATCAGTTTCAATCTCCATAACTAACTTTTCGTAGTCAGTTTTTTGCTCCACACGGTAGTTCTCTACAGAGTACTTAACGTTTCTTATTGGAGTAAAGATTGAATCGATTGGAATAGTACCTAACGATCCGTCAACTTTATTCTCTTCAGCAGGAACATAACCACGACCTTTATTGATCGTTAATTCCATTGAAAGCTGAACACCCTTATCCATATTAGCAATTACTTGCTCAGGATTCAACACTTGAAATGCTGAAGTAAATTGACCTATATCACCAGCAGTTAAAGCTTCTTGACCACCAACTTTGATGTTCACTTTTTCGCTGCTAATGTCTTCTATTTGTTGTTTGAAACGTACTTGTTTCAAATTCAAAATGATTTCAGTAATGTCTTCTGCTACCCCTTCGATAGTAGAAAATTCATGATCAACGCCATCAATCTTTACAGAAGTTACCGCAAAACCTTCAAGAGAAGAAAGTAAGATTCTTCTTAATGAATTACCAACTGTAATTCCATACCCTGGTTCCAAGGGTCTGAATTCGAATTGCCCAACTTTTTCGTCGGATTCGATCATTATGACTTTATCTGGTTTTTGAAAATCTAAGATTGCCATGTTTTATTGTTAAAGATTACGTTAATGATTACTTAGAGTACAATTCTACGATCAATTGTTCTTTGATATTTTCTGGAATATCTAGACGTTGAGCGTTTTGTACATATGTTCCTGATAAATTCTCACGATTGAAATCCAACCAAGGGAATTTAGATACATCTGAAGACGCAACAGAATTTCTGATAGCTTCAAGAGATTTTGATTTCTCTCTTACAGCAACTACGTCACCAGGTCTTAAAGTGTAAGAAGGAATATTTACAATGTTTCCGTTTACCGTAATGTGACGGTGACCTACCAATTGTCTAGCACCTCTTCTGGTAGGAGAAATACCCATTCTGAATACTGTATTATCTAATCTAGCTTCGCAAAGCATTAACAAGTTCTCACCTGTAATACCTTTAGTTCTAGATGCTTTGTTAAACAAGTTTTCGAACTGACGTTCTAGGATACCGTAAGTATATTTAGCTTTTTGTTTTTCAGCTAATTGGACTGCATACTCACTTTTCTTTGCTCTCCTCTTGTTAGGACCGTGTTGTCCTGGAGGATAATTTTTTCTTTCAAGTGCTTTGTCAGGCCCAAAGATTGGGTCTGAGAATTTTCTTGCGATTTTGGACTTAGGTCCTCTATATCTTGCCATTTTCTGTTTGTTTTAGAAAGGGGTTATGAATTAAGGCATATCCTTCGATAACCGAATTCCTTTCTGGATTAAAAATTAATTATACTCTTCTTCTTTTCGGAGGACGACACCCGTTGTGTGGTAATGGAGTAACATCAACTATTTCTGTTACTTGAATACCTGCATTGTGGATAGTTCTAATAGCAGATTCTCTACCTGAACCAGGTCCCTTTACATACAACTTTACCTTTCTCAAACCTGCATCGTATGCAACTTGTGCACAATCTTGAGCAGCTTGTTGAGCAGCATAAGGAGTATTCTTTTTAGAACCTCTAAAACCCATTTTACCAGCAGATGACCATGAAATGGTTTGTCCTTGTGAATTAGTTAAGGTAATAATGATGTTATTGAACGACGCTTTTACGTGCGCTTCACCAACTGCATCAATCTTTACTTTAAACTTCTTTGCGCTTGACTTAGCCATAATTATTTACTATTTAGTTGCAATCTTTTTGTTTGCAATAGTTTTTCTTTTCCCTTTACGAGTTCTACTGTTGTTCTTGGTTCTTTGACCACGCAATGGTAACCCGTTTCTGTGACGAATACCTCTGTAGCAACCAATGTCCATCAAACGTTTAATATTCAACTGAACTTCTGAACGTAAAGCTCCTTCAACTTTAAGTGTAGAGTTAATGTAGTTACGGATGCTCGCTAACTCATCGTCATTCCAATCCTTAACTTTTGTATCTTCTGATACACCACTTTTAGAAAGAATTTTTTTAGCTGTAGTTGGTCCAATACCGTAAATATAGGTAAGTCCAATAACACCTCTCTTTTCTTTAGGTAGATCTATTCCTGCAATCCTAGCCATAATCTAGTTATTATCCTTGTCTTTGTTTAAATTTTGGATTCTTCTTGTTAATCACGTACAATTTTCCTTTACGGCGTACGATCTTACAATCCTCACTTCTTTTCTTAATTGATGCTCTTACTTTCATCAGTCTATTATTTGTATCTGAATGTAATTCTTCCTTTTGTCAAATCGTATGGCGACATTTCAACTTTTACCTTATCACCGGGTAAAATTTTAATGTAGTGCATTCTCATTTTACCTGAGATATGAGCTGTTATAACGTGACCATTTTCTAGCTCTACTCTAAACATTGCGTTTGAAAGTGCTTCGATAATAGTTCCGTCTTGTTCTATAGATGCCTGTTTGGCCATACCTATTTATTTTCTAATACTTTTTCAATCTCTTCAAAGCTCGACAGAATTTCTGCCTTGCCATTTATTATTGCTACATCGTGCTCAAAATGAGCCGATGGTTTTCCATCTTTTGTAACGATAGTCCAACCGTCACTCAGTTGTTTGACATCTTTTGTTCCCATGTTTATCATAGGTTCAATTGCGATAGTCATTCCGTTCTTAAGTTGTTTTCCTCTTCCTGGTTTCCCAAAATTTGGAACCTCTGGCCCCTCGTGTAAGCTTCTACCTAACCCGTGACCAACCAACTCTCGAACAACACCATAACCGTGAGCTTCTGCATGAGATTGAACAGCGCTTCCAATATCGCCAATTCTGTTACCCACTCTTGCTGCTTCAATTCCTAAATAAAGCGCCTCTCTTGTAACTCTCAATAACTCCTTAACTTCTGTTGAAACCTCTCCTACTTGGAAAGTAAAAGCAGAATCTCCGTAGAAGCCATTTTTTAAAACCCCACAATCTACTGCCACAATATCACCATCTTCTAATGGTTTATCAGTGGGTAAACCGTGAACAACCGCTTCGTTAACTGAGGTAAGCAAAGTACTTGGGCAACCGTACAAACCTTTAAAACCAGGTTTTGCACCATTGTCAAGAATAAACTGCTCTGCCACGGCATCCAACTTATTTGTTGTCATTCCGGGCTCAATTAACTTAGCAACTTCGGCTAAGGTTTTTCCAACAAGCAAACAACTCTCACGTAGGATTTCAATTTCCTCGCCAGTCTTTAAAAAGATCTGACCCATCTATTGAGCTACTCCTCCGTATGTATTGGCCGACGAACGACCGCTAATTCTTCCGGACTTCATCAATCCGTCATATTCTCTCATCAACAAGTAGCTTTCTACTTGCTGAAGAGTATCTAAAATAACACCTACCATAATCAGTAGCGAAGTACCTCCAAAGAAGTAAGCAAATCCAGTACTAACACCTGCAATCATTGCAAATGCTGGGAGAATTGCTACAATCGCCAAGAAAAATGATCCTGGAAGTGTAATTCTTGAAATAATTGTATCTAAAAATTCTGCTGTGTCTTTACCTGGTCTAATACCTGGAACAAATCCACCATTCTTCTTTAAATCATCTGCCATTTGGTTTGGATTAACCGTGATAGCAGTGTAGAAGTACGTAAACGCAATAATTAAAATGGCGAAGATGAAATTGTACCAAAATCCAGTAATATCTCCAAATGCAGCAGCAACTCCTGTAAGCGCTTCAGAATCGGAAAACCCTACAATAGTCATTGGAACAAACATTAATGCTTGAGCAAAAATGATTGGCATTACCCCACTAGCGTTAACCTTTAGCGGTAAGTATTGTCTTGCTCCTCCATACTGACGGCTACCAACAACGTTTTTAGCAAAGTTAACTGGAACTCGTCTTACTCCTTGAACCAATAATATTGTAGCTATGGTTACTAGTAATAAGAAAACGATCTCGATAAGGAATAATACTAATCCACCGCCACCTACGCCAATCTGAGATTGGAACTCAAATGCAATAGCGGTTGGCAAGTTAGCAATGATACCTATCATAATTAATAGAGAGATACCGTTTCCTAAACCTTTATCAGTGATTTTCTCACCCAACCACATTACGAACATAGTACCTGTAACTAATAACACCACAGAGGAAACCCAAAATAACATAGAGTCCATTACAATAGCGTTAGCAGGAACCTGAGTAGCAATGTAAGAAGGCGCTTGAGCCAAACAAATTGCAATTGTTAGCAATCTAGTCCACTGGTTAATTTTCTTTCTACCACTTTCCCCTTCTTTCTGAAGTTTAGCAAATTGAGGGATAGCGATACCCAACAATTGCATAACAATAGAAGCAGAGATATAAGGCATTATACCAAGAGCAAATACCGATGCACGACTAAATGCTCCACCAGCAAACATATTTAACAAGGCAGCAATACCCTGAGCTTGAGAAGCACCTGCCTGAAGAGCAACAGAATCAACACCTGGTAACACCACGAAAGAACCCAATCTGTAAATTAGAAGGAACCCTAGGGTATTAAGAATGCGAATACGAAGTTCTTCGATTCGGTAAATATTCTTGAATGTTTCTATAATTCTATTCATGCTCTTGTTACTCTATCTATTATTAAAGTGTGTTTGCTTCACCACCTGCAGCTTCGATTGCAGCTTTTGCAGATTTAGAATATGCGTGAACAGTTACTTTCAATTTTGCTTTTAGCTCTCCATGACCAAGTACTTTTACTAAGTCATTTTTAGAAGCCAAACCGTTTGCCATTAACGACTCTTGGTTAATTTCAATAACCTTTTTATCGTCAGCAAGTTTTTGCAAAGTAGCAACGTTAATTGCTTTGTATTCAACTCGGTTTATGTTAGTAAAACCGAATTTAGGCACACGTCTTTGCAATGGCATTTGACCACCTTCAAAACCGATTTTTCTTGAGTAACCTGATCTAGATTTAGCCCCTTTGTGACCTCTTGTTGAAGTACCACCGTGACCAGAACCTTCACCTCTACCAATTCGCTTTGACGATTTTACAGAGCCTTTTGCGGGTTTTAAATTATGTAATTTCATTTCTGACTAATCAAATATTATTTAACCTCTTCTGTCTTTACCATGTGGCTCACCTTATTAATCATTCCCATGATTTGTGGTGTCGCTTCAACTTCAACAGACTGATTTATCTTTCTAAGTCCTAACGCCTCAAGTGTCTTTTTCTGACGACTTGTTCTATTGATAGCAGACTTAACTTTTGTGATTTTAACTTTTGCCATTTTACTACTGCTTATCCGTTAAACACTTTTTCTAAATCTACTCCTCTGTGGTTAGCAACAGTGTGAGCGTCTCTTAATTCTGTAAGAGCAGCTACAGTAGCTTTTACCACGTTTGTAGGATTAGAAGATCCCTTTGATTTTGCTAAAACGTCTGTTACACCAACACTTTCCAATACGGCACGCATTGCACCACCAGCAATAACACCGGTACCATGAGAAGCAGGTTGCATATAAACGTATGATCCGCTAAAACGTCCAGTTTGAGCGTGAGGGATAGTACCTCTGTAAATCGGAACTTTTACCAAGTTCTTTTTAGCATCGTCAATTCCTTTTGCAATTGCAGAAGTAACTTCGTTTGCTTTTCCAGAACCGAAACCAACAACTCCGTTTTCGTCTCCTACAACAACCAAAGCAGAAAAACTAAATGTTCTACCCCCTTTGGTTACCTTAGTAACTCTTCGGATATTTACAAGCCTATCTTTTAATTCGATTTCGCTTGATCTTACTCTTTTAATATTCGCGTTTGCCATTTTTCTTAGAAATTAAGACCGGTTTCTCTTGCAGAATCAGCAAATGATTTTACTCTTCCGTGGTATAAAAATCCGTTTCTATCAAACTTTACTTTCTCTACTCCCGCAGCTTTAGCTTTTTCTGCTAAAATTTTTCCTAATGCAGCAGCACGCTCCATTTTAGAACCGTTTGCTACTTCTTTGTTGTTTAAAGAACTTGCAGCTACGATAGTTTTTCCTGATTTATCATCAATAACTTGAGCATAGAACTCAGTGTTACTTCTGAAAATAGATAATCTTGGAATATCAGATGTACCAACTATTGTCTTTCTGATTCTTTTCTTTATCCTTCTTCTTCTTTCTAACTTAGATAACCCCATGATTCCTACTATTTAGCAGCCGATTTACCAGCTTTTCTTCTAATATACTCACCTTTAAATCTAATACCCTTGCCTTTGTATGGCTCTGGCTTTCTAAGTGATCTGATTTTAGATGCAACCATACCGATAAGTTGCTTATCGTGAGATTCGAGAGTAACCGTTGGGTTTTGACCTCTTTCACTTGTTGCAGCAACCTTAATTTCAGCAGGTAAGTTGATTAAAACGTTGTGTGAAAATCCAATTACCAATTCTAAATTCTGACCAGTAGCTGTTGCTCTAAATCCAACTCCGTTTAATTCCAATTCTTTTTTGTAACCTTCAGAAACACCAACAAACATGTTGTTGATTAATGAACGATACAAACCATGTCTAGCTTTAGATTCTTTAGAGTCGTCTTTACGCTTAACTTCTACTTGTTTTTCTTGAATATCAAGACTAACGTGATCAGAAATTACTTGCGAAAGTTCACCTTTTGGACCCTTAACATGCACAACGTTTCCATCAACGGAAATCGAAGTGTTTTCAGGAATTGAAATAGGCATTTTTCCTATTCGTGACATTTCGTTTGTTTTATCCTAGTTATTAATGTACGTGGCAAAGAATTTCTCCGCCTACTTTTAATTTTCTTGCTTCTTTGTCCGTCATAACACCTTTTGAGGTAGAAATGATAGCTACACCTAATCCGTTAAGTACACGTGGTAACTCTTTTGAGTTAGCGTACTTACGAAGACCTGGAGTAGAAACTCTTTTCAACTCTCTGATTGCAGGAGCTTTTTCCGAACCACTGTACTTCAATGCAATTTTGATAGAACCCTGTGGTCCTTCTTCATTGAATTTGTAGTTAAGGATGTACCCTTTATCAAAAAGAATTTTTGTTATCTCTTTTTTAAGATTAGAAGCTGGAATTTCTACTACCTTATGACCAGCGGAAATTGCGTTTCTTAATCTTGTAAGATAATCTGCTATTGGATCTGTATTCATGACTATACTTTTATTTGGTATAAACTACCAGCTTGCTTTTTTAACTCCTGGTATTAATCCTTGTACCGCCATTTCTCTGAAAGTAACCCTTGAAATACCAAAATTTCTCATATATCCTCTTGGACGACCCGTTAATTTACATCTGTTGTGTAATCTTACAGCAGATGAATTAGCTGGAAGCTTTTGTAAACCTTCCCAATCTCCAGCAGCCTTAAGAGCTTCGCGTTTTGCAGCATATTTTGCTACCATTCTCTCACGTTTACGCTCTCTGGCTTTCATTGATTCTTTTGCCATCTTATCTTACTTTTTAAACGGTAATCCGAATTCTGTTAATAATGCTTTTGCTTCCTCATCGGTTTGGGCACTTGTTACAAAAGTGATATCCATACCGTTGATTTCTTTTACTTTATCAATATCGATTTCAGGAAATATAATTTGTTCTTTAACGCCCATATTGTAGTTTCCTCTTCCATCGAAACCAGTTGCACTAATTCCTCTAAAGTCTCTTGTTCTAGGCAACGCCAGTGCAATCAAACGATCTAAGAATTCGTACATTTTTACATTACGTAAAGTAACTTTTGCACCGATTGGCATTCCTTTTCTTACCTTAAAGTTTGAGATATCTTTCTTTGACTTACAGATAACTGGCTTTTGACCAGTAATTAATGCCATTTCTTCTACCGCAGATTCCATGATTTTCTTGTCAGAAATTGCTTTACCAAGACCTTGGTTTACAACAATTTTCTCTAGAACTGGAACTTGCATTGGAGATTTGTATCCAAATTTCTCCATAAGATTCGCGACTATTTTTTCGCGATACTCTTCTTGTAACCTGGGTTGAACTTGTACCATTACTTAATTTCCTCCCCTGTCTTTTTTAATTTTCTAACTGACTTCCCGTTTGCATCCTTTACTCTTCCAATTCTAGAAGCTGTACCATCAGCACCCGTAACCATCAAATTAGAGATATGAATTGTACCTTCTTTTTCTACGATACCACCTTCAGGATTCTGAGCCGATGGTTTAACGTGCTTCTTGATCATGTTCAAACCTTCAACGGTAGCACGTTGCTTTTCTACTTGAAGACCCAATACTCTACCAGACTGGCCTTTGTATTCACCAGCGATAACCTTTACAGTGTCTCCTTTTTTAATGTGTAATTTCATCTCAAAATTGGATTAAAGCACTTCTGGTGCTAGTGAAACGATCTTCATATATTGCTTATCTCTAAGTTCACGAGCAACTGGTCCAAAAATCCTTGTTCCTCTCATTTCGCCACCTGCGTTTAACAAAACACAAGCGTTATTATCGAAACGGATATATGAACCATCATGACGACGTACCTCTTTTTTCGTACGTACTATAACAGCAGTAGAAACAGCACCCTTTTTGATATTACCCGCTGGAATTGCGTCTTTTACAGTAACAACTATTTTGTCACCAACAGAAGCATATCTTCTTTTAGTACCGCCTAACACTCTGATACAAAGTACTTGCTTTGCTCCTGAGTTGTCTGCTACTTCTAACCTTGATTCTTGTTGTATCATCTTCTTAAGCTTACGACTTAATTATTTAGCCTTTTCAATAATTTCAGCAAGTCTCCATCTTTTGTTCTTTGACAAAGGACGAGTTTCCATAATTCTTACTGTATCTCCAACACCACATTCGTCTTTTTCGTCGTGAGCCATAAACTTGTTCGACTTCTTAACGAATTTTCCGTATATCGGGTGCTTCATTTTTCTCTCAACCATAACAGTAATAGACTTGTTCATGGCTGCGCTGGTAACGATACCAACTCTTTCTTTTCTTAAATTTCTTTCCACAACTATTCTATTTATGATTGCTCAAGATTTCTTTTAGTAATCTCGGTATTTAACCGAGCAATGGTTCTTCTCTTTTGCTTTAAAACAACAGGGCTTTCTAACTGAGAAACCTTGTGGTTTAATTTAAGCTTAGAAAGAGATTCCATTTCATCCTCTAGCCTTTCGTAAAGCTCTTCGGTCTTTAATTCTCTAATTACTGACTGCTTCATAACTTATTAATTAGCTAGATCTTTTCTCATTACGAATTTGCAAGTAACAGGAAGTTTTTGAGCGGCTAAACGCAACGCTTCTCTTGCAACATCTTCTTTAACTCCTTCAATTTCGAACAACACTCTACCTGGCTTAATTTTAGCAACCCAATGATCTAGTGCTCCTTTACCTTTACCCATACGTACTTCTGCAGGCTTACTAGTAATTGGAGTATCCGGAAAGATTCTAATCCAAACTTGTCCTTCCCTTTTCATGTAACGGGTAACTGCAATCCTTGCCGCTTCAATTTGTCTTGAAGTCAATCTACCCATTTCAAGGCTTTTAATACCGTAAGATCCGAATGATAAAGTTGAACCTCTGTGTGCAAGGCCCTTAATTCTACCTTTCTGGACTTTTCTGTGTTTTACTTTTCTCGGCTGTAACATCCTTTTTGTGTATTAATCAGTCCTTAATTAATTTCTTTTTCTTCTGAAACGTTGCTGTGGCTTAGCTGCAGCTGGTGCTTTTTTCTTGTTTTCGATAACCGGAGATAAATCTCTTTTACCTAAAACCTCACCATTACAGATCCAAACTTTCACACCAATTCTTCCATAGGTAGTATGTGCTTCAGACAAAGCATAATCAATATCAGCTCTGAATGTATGCAACGGAATACGTCCCTCTTTGTAGTGCTCTGTTCTTGCCATTTCTGCACCGTTCAAACGACCTGAGATAGTAACTTTAATACCCTCAGCACCCATTCTCATAGTACTTGCAATTGACATTTTAGCGGCTCTTCTAAAAGAAATACGACCCTCAATTTGTCTTGCAATACTATCCGCAACTAAACGTGCATCAAGCTCAGGTCTTTTAATCTCGAAGATGTTAATTTGAACATCTTTCTTCGTGATTTTCTTCAACTCTTCTTTAAGCTTATCAACCTCAGAACCACCTTTACCGATAATGATACCAGGACGAGCTGTCTTGATAGTAACGGTAATTAATTTCAATGTTCTTTCGATAACTATGTTAGAAACACTTGCTTTTCTTAAACGAGCATTCAAATAACGACGGATGTTGTAATCTTCTACGATTTTATCTTCGTATTTTCTACCTCCGTACCAGTTAGAATCCCATCCTCTGATGAAACCTAATCTATTAGCAATTGGATTTGTCTTTTGTCCCATTGTTATTTATCCTCCTGGTTTTGTGTTCCAAGAACAAGTGTTACGTGATTTGATCTTTTTCTGATTCTGTATGCTCTACCTTGAGCACGCGCTTGAATACGCTTAAGCATTGACGCACCGTCAACTTTTACTTCTTTTACGTATAATCCAGCACCTTCCCAATCAGCACCTGACTTTTCTTCGTAGTTTGCCACAGCAGACCACAACAACTTTTCAAGCTTATTAGAGGCATCTTGTTTGTGAAATTGCAGGATGTTTGCAGCCTTTACAACTTCTTCACCTCTAATTAGATCAGCCACAAGTCTCATTTTTCTTGGTGAACTTGTACTTCCGTTCAATTTAGCCATATAAACAGACTTATTAGCCTCTTTTCTTTCTTCCGATCTTAATCTCTTTCTAGCGCCCATAGCTGTTATTTTTTCTTGTCCTTTTTACCAACGTGACCTCTCCAAGTTCTGGTAGGAGAAAATTCGCCAAGTTTATGACCAACCATGTTTTCAGTTACGTAAACCGGAATAAATTGACGACCATTATGAACTCCAATTGTAAGACCTACAAAGTCGGGAGTAATCATTGAAGATCTTGACCAAGTTTTGATAACTGATTTTTTATTAGACTCCTGCATCTCTAAAACTCGTTTTTCGAGTTTGTAATGCACGTAAGGAGGTTTTTTTAGTGAACGACTCATCTATCAATTATTTTCTTTTCGTTATGATATAACGATTAGTAGATTTTTTCTTTGCTCTTGTCTTAAATCCTTTTGCAGGAACACCATTTCTTGATCTTGGGTGACCTCCAGACTGACGTCCTTCACCACCACCCATTGGATGATCAACTGGGTTCATTGCAACACCTCTAGTACGAGGTCTTCTTCCTAACCATCTGCTTCTACCTGCTTTACCTGAAACTTCTAAACTATGATCACTGTTTGAAACGGAACCAATTGTTGCTAAGCAAGTAAGTAGAATTTGTCTGGTTTCTCCTGAAGGCATTTTTACAATCGCAAACTTTCCGTCTTTCGCGTTAAGCTGAGCATATGAACCAGCTCCTCTTGCAACTTTACCTCCTTGACCAGGACGCATTTCAATATTATGAATAACAGTACCTAGAGGAACATCTTTTAAGAATAAAGCATTTCCAACTTCTGGAGCAGCTTTTTCTCCACTCATGATTTCTTGACCAACCTCAATTCCGCTAGGAGCAACTATGTAGCGTTTTTCACCATCTACATAATTAATAAGCGCAATACGTGCAGATCTATTTGGATCATACTCAACGCTTACAACTTTTCCTGGGATACCGAATTTATCTCTTTTGAAATCAATCTCACGGTACTTTTTCTTGTGACCACCACCTATATAACGAGCAGTCATTCTACCAGTGTTGTTTCTACCACCAGAACGCTTAATACTTCTAATTAAGCTTTTTTCCGATTTATCGGTAGTAACTTCACTAAACGTTCCCGCTACTTTATGTCTCTGTCCGGGAGTTACCGGTCTAAACTTCTTTACAGCCATTTTCCTCTATCTAAATATTACTGTAGAAATCAATAATTTCACCTTCGTTAAGAGTAACCACCGCTTTTTTGAAAGATCCAACCTTTCCAGAAATAACTCCAGATTTAGTATATCTAGATTTTTTCTTTGATGGCATAATCATAGTGCTTATTGATTTCACAGAAACACCATAAGCCTCCTCAACAGCAGTCTTAATTTGAATTTTATTCACCTCTTTAGGAACAACAAAACCGTAACGGTTTAAGTCTTCCCCTTGCTGAGTCATTTTTTCAGTAATGACAGGTTTAAGTAAAATATTCATAATCAAATTAGCTTAACTGTGATTCAA
>CBFICO010000020.1:327-28648 GCA_965661115.1 Salibacteraceae bacterium | reverse complement strand
ACCGACCTTGATGCACGTTTTAGAGTCCCGGTTGTTTCTTTGTTGGTGTTGTTGGGGTACCCATTTTGGGAAAAACGTTTCAGAAAATTAGCCCATGAATAAATCGAAAAGAAAACAGGCCGACAAACTGTATTTGTTTCTTGCGGCGCTTTTTATAGCCGCTTTGGTAAGCTGTAATCTAATTGCCAATAAATTCGTTACAGTGGATTTGGGTTTTGCCAGTTTCATAATCTCTGCAGGGGTTCTACCCTATCCCATTACTTTTTTAATAACCGATATTCTCTCAGAAATCTACGGTCGAAAAAAAACCAATTACGTTGTTTTTTCAGGTTTAGGAGCATCCCTGTTTGTCTTACTCATTTTATATCTCGGAAATATATTTCCTGCCATTACCGATTCGCCGGTAAACGATAGCACTTATTCCACTGTTTTTGGAAATTCTTGGCGTGTAATTTTTGCCTCTATGATCGCTTATCTTTTTGCTCAGCTAATAGATGTTCGCATCTATCATTTTTGGAAAAATCTAACCAAAGGCAAATTTCTATGGCTACGCAACAACGGGTCAACTATAATCTCACAACTAGTAGATACCACCTTAGTGGTTTTGGTGCTTTTTGTAGGAGTTAAACCGCAAAATGAATTAGTTGAACTCATTATTGACGGGTGGATGTTTAAAGCACTCATGGCGCTTTTTGATACGACTATTATGTACGCTGCTGTGTTTACCATCCGTAAATATTTTGGGCTAGCAGCAAACCAAGAGATTTAACAGATAGTCATAAAGCTTTAAAATTCGCTGTTAACAGTTCACAAGCTTAGCTAGATACAGCTTTACTCAAAAGGTCAATTTTTCTACATTTGAAGGCTGTTAAAATTAGGCTAAAAGAAAAAACAGAAAGTAAATCGCTAGTTATTGTACTTCGTCATTCTCAGCTTGACTGGGAATCTATAAGTTTAAAAGAGATTCCCTACTTCAAGGGAATGACGAGACTTCGTTTTTCCTTTGATGTCTGATACTAAAACGATTATATGTTGAGATTTTTGCTCGGAGCCATTCTGACGGTAGGTACACTGTTTACAACTGCTCAAATTCACAACCCAGTTAAATGGTCATTTGATTCAAAACAAATTTCTGGCGATGAATATCAATTGCTTTTCAAAGCAGAAATAGAAGAACATTGGCACATATACTCCAACACACTATCTGGTGACGAAGGGCCACTACCAACTGAATTTACCTTTGAAAAGAGTAACGATTTTGAGCTTATTGGAGGAATCGTTGAGCCAAAACCGATAAAAGAATTCGACAAGAATTTCCAAATGGAGTTGTTGTTTTTTGATGACGAAGTAACCTTCACTCAAAACGTAAAACTTAACAATAGTACAACGGTAAAAGGCGAACTTACCTTTATGGTTTGTGACGATTCAAAATGCCTTCCTCCCGATTATATAGAATTCAGTTTTGACCTTAAAAAGTCGGCCATTGAAATGAAAATGGCGGAATCGAAAAAAGAGGAAAAAACAGAAGTAGTAACTGCTGGTTCTATTGCAGTTGAAGCTAAACCTTTGGTTCAAGAAAATAAAGTATACGACCCTGTAAAATGGATCTTTGAGGCAAAACAATTAGAAGGCGATACATACGAATTTATTGCTTCAGCTACAATTGAAGAAGGCTGGCACTTGTATTCTCAGGAGCTAGAAAGTGCCGATGGCCCTGTACCCACTGAGTTTATATACTTCAACGAAGAAAAGGCATTTGAACTATTAGGAAAAACCGAAGAAGTTGGCGATATTTTAAAGGAATACGATAACAACTTTATGATGAACTTAAGCTTCTACGAAAAGGAAGTGGCGTTCAAGCAAAAAATAAAACTGACTGGTGCTGGTAACCAAGTAAAAGGCGATGTGTACTTCATGGTTTGTGACGAATCGAAATGCTTGCCTCCAGAAACCGTTGAGTTTACGGTTGATTTACCTGGTGCAAAAGCTGCCGAAAACAATAGTAAAGAGGTTGCTTCTGCGGATGATGCTGATTCTTCAGACAAATCATTCTGGGAGATATTTATTATATCCTTCTTAAGTGGTTTTGCAGCCTTGCTAACTCCTTGCGTTTTCCCAATGATTCCTATGACAGTTAGCTTCTTTACCAAGCAATCTAAAACTAAGGCTCAAGGAATTAAAAACGCCATTTTATACGGGTTGTCAATAATTGTAATTTACGTTTTATTAGGAACTGTAGTAACAGCTGTCTTCGGTTCTGAGGCATTAAACGAATTGGCAACAAACGTCTGGTTTAACCTCATATTCTTTGTCTTGTTGGTGGTATTTGCTATCTCATTCTTGGGCGCCTTTGAAATCGTATTGCCCTCTTCTTGGGTAAACGCTGCAGACCGTGGAGCGGACAAAGGAGGAATTATAGGCATCTTCTTTATGGCGTTTACATTGGCTTTGGTATCCTTCTCGTGTACTGGGCCAATTGTAGGAACCCTAATCGTTGAAGCTGCCGCAAAAGGCGGAATAATGCCAATTGTTGGTATGCTTGGGTTCTCTTTAGCTATCGCATTACCATTTGGGTTGTTTGCAGCTTTTCCGGGTTGGTTGAATTCCTTACCTCAATCGGGTGGTTGGTTGAATTCTGTAAAAGTGGTGCTTGGCTTCTTAGAATTAGGTCTTGCAATAAAATTCTTATCAAATGCAGACTTAGTAGTGCAAGCGGGCTACATAACTAGAGAAATTTTCATTGCCTTTTGGATAGTAATTACCTTAATGTTAGGGTTCTATCTAATGGGAAAAATCAGGCTACCTCACGATTCTCCAATAGAAAAACTTTCGGTAGGCCGAACCATGTTGGCGGTGGTAGTTTTCACTTTTGCAGTGTACTTAATTCCTGGAATGTGGGGTGCACCACTTAAATTAATTGCAGGTTTCCCTCCTCCAATAAACTATGCCGAAGCTGCTGGAGGTTCATTTATGGTTGGTGGCTCTAGCGGTGGTAGCCACGGAGGTCATATTGAAGGCACCCACCCTGGCCCACAGAATTTACCCGTATTTCATGATTTAGACAAAGCAAAAGAGTATGCTAAAACGGTAAACAAATCTGTTTTTGTTGACTTTACGGGACATGCATGCGCTAATTGCCGAAAAATGGAACAAAAAGTTTGGGGCGAGCCAGGCATAATTGATATGCTTACTAATGATGTCGTCATAGTATCGCTTTACGTTGACGACCGAGCTAAGCTTCCAAAAGAGCAACAGCGAGAAGTTCAAATTGGCGACAGAACCAAAAAAATTAGAACCATTGGCGATGAGTGGATGGTGTATCAGGTTGAAAATTATCAAACAAACACACAACCATACTATGTAATGCTTGGGCCTGATGGAGAGGATTTAGCCAATGGTTCTGCTGATTTTGAGCATCATAGTGATCCAAACGATTTCAGAGCTTGGTTAAAAGAAGGTTTAGATTTGTATAAAGCTGCTAAGTAATGAGTTTTGTCAAGCAACAATTTGAAGAAGCTAAATATGTCCTCGAATCATTTTCGACGCCAGAGAACTTTCAATTAATTGAAGAAGCAGGAGACCTACTCAGCAAGGCTTTACTTGAAGGTAAGAAAATAATCTCCTGCGGAAATGGTGGTTCTATGAGCGACGCCATGCACTTTGCAGAAGAACTTTCTGGAAGATACCGCGGAGATAGAAAAGCACTTGCCGCTGTAGCGATTTCAGATAGTGGACATATAACTTGTGTAGCAAATGATTATGGCTATGAGCATGTATTTTCTCGATTTGTTGAAGGTCTAGGAAATGAAGGTGATGTGTTATTTGCAATTAGCACAAGTGGCAACTCAGAAAACATTATCAATGCAATTACTGCAGCCAAAAACAAAGGCATAAAAGTTATTGGCCTAACCGGAAAAACGGGTGGCAAAATGGCTGATTTGTGCGATATTGAAATACGAGCGCCGCATTCTGAATTTGCTGACCGCGCCCAAGAAATCCACATTAAAGTGATTCATGCTTTAATTGGTTATGTGGAGAGTAAGGTGTGTTAGTATAAGTTGCGTGCGCATCTCTTCTACCCTTTTCTAAATTTTATTTTTGCCGCAAACTATTGAGCTATGATTAAAGGAAAAAAAGTTGTGGTAGTAATGCCTGCTTATAACGCGGCAAAAACGGTAGAGAAAACCTACAACGAAATAGACTTTGATATAGTTGACGAAGTTATCCTTGTTGACGACCATAGCCCAGACGATACGAGTGAGGTGGCCAAAAAAATTGGAATCAAGCACGTAATTCGCCATGAGAAAAACAAAGGCTACGGCGGCAATCAAAAAACTTGCTATAACAAAGCGCTAGAATTAGGTGCCGATATCGTAATAATGGTGCACCCAGATTACCAATACACACCATTGCTCATCCCTTCTATTGCACACATTATTGCAAACGATTTGTACCCAGCGGTACTAGCGTCTAGAATTTTAGGTAAAGGAGCTTTAAAAGGTGGAATGCCAATTTATAAGTACATTGCCAACCGTTGTTTAACGCTTTTCCAGAATATTTTAATGAACCAAAAATTATCGGAATATCACTCTGGATACCGAGCTTTTTCTAAAGAAGTTTTAGAAGGGATTAATTACAACATTAACTCTGACGATTTTGTGTTTGATAACCAAATGCTGGCTCAAATATTTTATGCAGGTTTTGAAATTGGCGAAGTTACCTGCCCAACTAAATACTTTGAAGAAGCTTCATCCATCAATTTTAAAAGAAGTTCTGTTTATGGATTTGGGGTGCTTTGGACGAGCTGGTTATACTTTATAAATAAACTTGGATTGGCTAAGTCGCGAATTTTTCATGCGAAATAATTTTGAATTTTAAGTTTTGAATTTTGAATTCAACATTCAAAATTTCATTCAGGGCTAATTATTCAATTCAAAACCAACTGCCTCAACAGCAACTATTTCTGGAACCGCTTTTTTAATGGCCTCTTCAACCCCAGCTTTAAAAGTCATGTTATTCATAGAGCAACTGGTACAGGCTCCTTTTAACTGAACTCGAGCAACTGCATCGTTAGTAACTTCTACCAACTCTAAATCGCCGCCATCTTCTTTTACGAATTTTCGCAAATCATTTAATGCAGCGTCAACGCGCTCGTAAATAGGGGCTTGTGTTTCTTCCATAAATAATTAATGGACCTCAAAAATAGCGGAAAAACCGTCTATTTTTTATCCATTCTGTTAATTACTGCTTCAACCAATTCATCAAATGCTTTTGAAGAAACGGTATTATCTTGTAACACTGCTGGGCGTCCAATATCGCCACTTTCTCGAATAGACTGTACCAAAGGAATTTGCCCAAGAAGCGGTGTATTCATTTTCTCACTCAGCTCTTTTGCACCGTCTTTTCCAAAAATGAAATATTTATTATCTGGCAACTCGGCAGGTGTGAAATAACTCATATTCTCCACTAATCCCAAAACGGGAACCTTAATTGAGTCTAACTGGAACATATTTATTCCTTTTCTAGCATCCGCTAAAGCTACTGATTGAGGGGTGCTCACCACAATAGCGCCACTTAATGGAACTGCTTGCACGATGGATAAATGAACATCGCCTGTGCCTGGGGGTAAATCGATAAGCATATAATCTAGCTCTCCCCAATCCACATCTTTTACCATTTGCTCAAGCGCCTTACTAGCCATTGGCCCACGCCATACTATGGCCTGATCGGTGTCTGCAAAAAAGCCAATTGATAACATTTTTACTCCGTATGACTCAACTGGCGTCATGTAGTTCTTTCCATCGATTTCTTTCATGCCCGGTTTGTGCAACTGCACATCAAACATGATTGGAGCTGAAGGACCATAAATATCAGCATCAATTAAACCGACCTTAAAACCTTTTTTTGCTAAACCAGCTGCCAAATTTGAGGTAATAGTAGATTTTCCAACACCACCTTTTCCTGATGCAACTGCAATAATATGTTTTACACCCGGAAGTACTTTACGAGTAGTTGGATTAACAGCATTTTCTTCGTTCATCTGAACTACTGAAATCTCACTCACCACTTCGTTTCCGATTTTTAGCCTTAATTGATGATCACAAGCCTCCTCTATTCGTTTACGGTTATGCATTGCTGGATTGCTTGCCTGAATAGTGCAAGAAACCTTATTTCCATCAATTTTTATATTTGATACAAAGCCCAATGAAACCACGTCTTTTTTAAGATCTGGTTCAATCACAAATGAAAGGGCGTTTAGTACTTGTTCTTGTGTAATTTCCATGCCGCAAAAGTAGTTGTAGGGCGTGGTTTTCGCCGTGTTTTAAAACTAAAATATGTTTACACATTATTTAGGTTTTAATTTCTCACATTCTGCATGACAGTTCGAGTGCCGTGACGGAGGAGCCGTGTATCGAGAACTTTTACTTTCTAAAATCCTACTTGTCGGTTTGAGTGCAGTGACGAAGGAACGGTGTATCGAGCTATCCTATAAATTTTTTCTTACTTAAATTAGGCAAACTATCAAAATCACCATTTATTAATGCCTCCTTCTTTTTTCTTGACCTGGTTTTTATTTGCTTTTCTTTTTCGATTGCACAATTGACATCATTGAATTCTGTATAAAAAACAAGTTTTAACGGCCTTCTTGAAAAAGTGTACGCTTTGGAATCATGACCAGATTCGTGTTCGTCAAATCTTCTATTAACATCGTTGGTTACTCCAGTGTAATACGTTTTATCACTGCACAGAATTATGTATACGTAATAGCAGTGAAATTTCATTTTTTTGATTTGTTGCTAAAGATATAGTTCTCGATACATTTTTCTTGCTTAATTGCATTAAGCCAAGAAAAACACTCGAACTGACATCTTACTACGTTTAAAAGTCCTGCATGTCAGTTCCCTGCCTACCGCAGGTAGAGATTGACGTTACGGAGGAGCGGCGTTTCAAGAACCCTCATTTGTAAACAACTTCTCGATACAATTCTCCCAACATCGAATCACTAGAAGCAACAGAGAATAGTTTGTTAGAATTGAGTGCTAAAGTTTCAATTCAACTACGGGATTCCAAAAGAGTTCTTGAAAATCTTGTATTTGGTCATCCACTACTTTCACCCCTTCTTTTTCAAGCAACTCTTGCATTAAAAAAGGTGTTTTAAAATGATGCTTTCCGGTTAGCATGCCGTTTCGGTTTACAACTCTGTGAGCTGGGATTTCTGGTTTATCATGCGCTGCATTCATAGCATAGCCTACCATTCTTGAACTCCGAGCCATTCCTAAATACTTGGCGATTGCACCGTAAGAGGTAACTCTACTTTCTGGAATAAGCTTCACTACATCGTAAACATTCTCAAAAAATGTCCAAGTTTCTGGTTTCATCCTAGGGTATAAAACGAGTGTAAGTAATAACGTGCCCGCGCGCTGTAAACAGTTCTTCGTAATAGGTTTTGATATTCAAAATCGATTGCATGGTTTCATCAAACTGATCGATTACTTCGCCGTATAAATCGTTGGTGCTCAGCAGGTTTTTATAGCCGTATTCTTTAATTTCTCCATGGGTAAACTCATACAAAAACGCGCTATCTGTTTTTAAATGGATAACTCCTTCTGGCTTTAAAAACTGCTTGTATCTATCTATAAACATTTTTCCTGTGAGGCGCTTTCGTGCCCTGTTCTCCTTCTCTTGCGGGTCTGGGAAAGTAATCCAGATTTCATCTACTTCATCTTTTTCAAAAAAGGCAGTGATAAAATCAATTCGAGTTCGGAGAAAATGCACATTTTCCATCCCTTTATCGAGTGCCTCTTTTGCTCCAAACCAAATACGGTTTCCTTTAATATCCACCCCAATAAAGTTTTTATTCGGAAAAGCTTTGGCCATACCCAGCGAATACTCGCCTTTGCCACAACCTAGCTCGAGCACGATTGGGTTATCATTTTTAAAAATGTTTTTTCGCCAGTTTCCGGCTAACTTATGCTTAAAAGGTTCACCGCTTTTTTTATCAAAAAAATCAACCATTGCAGGTTCCGATACATTCTTAAACACTTTGGTATCCGCAAACCGGAGCAGCTTTTTTTTCTTACTCATACTAGTTTTTCGGGTTTATTGGTTTTATTTCAAACTCTTCAACCAAACCATTGCTCTGCAAAGCCATTAGTACTCCATTTGCAACATCAGACGGTTGCACAAAATCTTCTACAGGAGCATCTAAACCGTCCCAACTGGCGGTGTTAGTGGAACCAGGCAAAATTGCGGTAACTTTTACATCGTACTTCCGCAATTCATTTCTGAGCACTTTGGTGTATCCGTAAAGCATTTGCTTGCTCAAGGAGTAAGATACAGCGCGCTTGCGTATTTTCTTACTCAACACAGAACAAATATTTATAATGTGACCATTTTTTCGTTTTTTAAACTCTGGCAAAAATGGCTGCGTTAAACGCATTGCGCTAAAAAAATTCACGTTGAGCATATCCATCAATCCTGATTCGGTTAAGTCATCCAAATTATCCTCCTCATAAACGCCTACGTTGTTAACCAACACATCTACATCTCCCCAATAGTGGATAAAAGTTTCGGCAAAATTTCTGGTTTCGTGCTTTTGAGAAAAATCAACGGATTTTGTAATCACCTCAACATTTGGATAAAGAGCCTGTATCTCCTTTCTTAAAAAATCAAGCTGCTCTAGATTTCTGGCTCCTAAACCTAAGTCGTATCCTTCGGCTGCTAGCGCCATAGTTATTGCTTTTCCTATGCCTTTTGTTGCGCCTGAAACTATTGCTTTCATCTCTGGTAAATTTGTGTTCAAAGTAACAAACAAATGAATGATGTTTTGTTTCTGAATTGAAAACATTACCTTGTTCAGGCAACTTTATTATTAAATGGAATTGAGGAAATTAAACAGGGTTTTGTTTGCGGTTTTAAACTGGGGATTGGGACATGCAACCAGAAGCGCTCCTCTAATTCGGTTTTTGCTGGATAAAGGTGTTGAAGTAGAAATAGCAAGCAATGGAATTTCATTAGCTTATTTAAAAAATGAGTTTACCGACATAAAAACACACCGCATAAGTGGGTATAATGTTCGATACTCCACTCGCAAAAGTCTAATGCCATTTTATCTGCTCTGTCAAATACCGAAAATTAAAAGGGCAATTGACAATGAACAACGTGAAATTCAAGAGATAACTTCAGATAAAAAGTTCGATTTAATCTTGTCGGATAATCGATACGGTGTTCATTCATCAAGTATAAAAAGCATAATCATAACGCACCAACTCCGACTATCTGCTCCGTATGTTTATCAATGGGTAAATATTATTATAGAACGATACCTCTCAAAGTTTGACAGTATTTTTATTCCCGACCACCACGTAATTCAAAAAAGAATTTCTGGACACTTAAGTGACACATCTTTACCTCATCATTTTATTGGTCCAATTAGCAGTTTAGATGTAATCTCATATAACAACACAGAAAAAGACATTGACTATTTAATAGTTCTCTCAGGAGTTGAACCTACAAGAACTCAGCTTGAAATTAGCATAATAAAGGCTACTCGAAGTTCAAACAAAAAAATTGTATTGGTTAGAGGCACGGAACAACCATTTACACAGCCAACGGAATTGGAAACGTACAACTTGCTGCAGCGCAAAGAACTGGAAGCGTTAATCTACAGAAGCAAGATTTTAGTTGCTCGTTCAGGATACAGCACACTAATGGATTTAGAGTTTTTACGGATGCCTGCTATTTTAATTCCCACTCCAGGGCAAACAGAGCAAGAACAACTGGCCTCGCTGTTACACAGAAAACAACATTATTTGGTGCTGCAACAAAAAAACCTTAGCCAAAGTATGTTTAATTGGTCTCCAGAAATGCCAATTCCAGTTTATAAAAAAAGCCCGTCAGAAACATTCCAACAGGCTTTTGAAAGTGCTTTAAACAGCGAAGGTTTTATTATACCAACATAGTTACTGGGTTCTCAACAAACTGTTTGAATGTTTGAAGGAACTGGGCGCCTGTTGCCCCATCTACAGTTCTGTGATCACAAGTTAGAGTAACTTTCATTACGTTACCTACTGTTAACTCACCATTTTTTACTACGGGTTCTTGTTTTATGGCACCAACTGCCAATATACACGATTCAGGAGCATTTAGAATAGAGGTAAATTGCTCAATTCCGAACATTCCAAGATTAGAAACCGTGAAAGTATTGCCTTGCAGCTCTTCTAATGAAATCTTCTTATCTTTTGCCTTTCCAGCAAATTCTTTAACCTCAGAAGAGATTTGAGCTAATGATTTTTGATCGGTGAATTTCACCACAGGCACCAATAAACCATCTTCTACCGCCATTGCTACACCAACACTTACGTGGTGATTTTGACGAACGCTTTTGGTTTCTTCTATCCAGGATGTGTTTACAGCAGGATGTTGTTTTAATGCTTCAGCAACCGCCTTAATTACAATATCGTTAAAAGAAATCTTTACATCTGAAACCTCATTCAAGCTTTTTCTGGCAGCAATGGTGTTATCCATATCCAACGAAATAGTTAGATAGAAATGAGGTGCCGTAAATTGATTTTGCGTTAAACTACGCGCAATTGACTTTCTCATTTGCGTGGCTGGAGTATCGGTAAATGATTCTGTAGCACTTGGCACAAATGTATTAGCTGCCGCTGGTGTGTAATTATCTACGTCTTTCTTTACCACGCGACCTCCATCACCAGAACCTGCTATTGCAGCTATGTCAACTCCTTTTTCAGCAGCCAACTTTTTAGCTAACGGCGATGCTTTTACCCTTCCATTACTTGCATTAGATTGAACCGGAGCTGGTGCAGCAGCCGGAGTTGCTTCCGCTTTTTGGGCTGGCGCTTCTTCTTTTGCAGGTGCAGGAGTTTCGGCAGTAGCAGCTGGTGCTTCAGCACTAGGTGCAGCAGCCTCTTCTGCTAAAATTTTTGAAACATCTTCTCCTTTTTCACCCAAAATAGCAAGGATACCATCAACTGGAGCAGCAGCACCTTTTTCAACACCAATATGTAACAAAACCCCTTCTTGAAAGGATTCGAATTCCATAGTTGCTTTATCGGTTTCAATTTCAGCTAATAGCTCTCCCGACTCAACACTATCTCCAACTTTTTTGTGCCATTCTGCAACAACACCTTCTTCCATGGTGTCGCTCAATTTTGGCATTCTTACAACTTCAGCCATCTTTTAATCTCTTACGTATGGATAATCATCTTCTACATACACATCTTTATATAACTCGGATGCATCAGGAAGTGGTGATTCTTCAGCAAAAGTCACTGATTCTTCAACCATGTCTTTTACTCTTTGTTTAATTTCTTCTAATTGCTTTTCGGTTGCGTATTTCTTGGATTTGATTGTTTCAAGCACCTTTTCTATTGGATCTTGTGCTTGCCATTCTTTTACCTCATCTTTTGTTCTGTATTTCTGAGGATCTGACATTGAATGACCTTTATATCTATAGGTTCTGATATCTAATAAATAAGGTCCGTTACCTTTTCTACAATGAGCAGCGGCTCTTTCAATTGCGTCATGCACTGCTTCTACTGTCATTCCATCAACAGACTCTGAAGGCATCTCATAGCTGTCGCCAATTTTTGACATATCGGTAACGTTTGTAGTACGCTCAACCGAAGTTCCCATTGCGTAGTTGTTATTCTCAATAATAAACACTACAGGAATCTTCCATGTCATTGCCATGTTAAATGTTTCATGCAAAGCTCCTTGTCTAGCAGCTCCATCACCAAATGAACAGAAAGTAACGTTCTTGTTACCGTTGTACATATCGGCAAAAGCAATACCTGCTCCCATAGGAATTTGAGCCCCTACAATACCGTGGCCGCCCATCATATTCAAATCTTTATCGAACATGTGCATAGATCCACCTTTGCCTTTAGAACAACCCGTTTGTTTTCCGTATAGCTCAGCCATTACATATTTTGGATGCATACCTAACCCAATTGGATGTGCATGATCTCTATAAGCTGTAATGTGTTTATCATCTTTTGTACAAGCAGATACGGTTCCAGCAACTACCGCTTCTTGGCCAATGTATAGATGACAAAACCCACCAAATTTTTGCTGAATATATAATTGACCACACTTCTCTTCGAATTTTCTCATAAGAAGCATAGACTCGTACCATTTAAGGTATTGATCTTTTGAAAATTTTGCTCGTTTAGCCATATTAACTCTACTTTTGGGGACGACAAATTTATACAAATAGGTCTTTCTACCATAAGCTTATTCGCTTATGAAAATATACCTTTCGACTAACTTTTTAAGCCAACACTTGCGAACCTAAACGGTAACAATTGGTTAATACCTATTGTTTTAATTATACCAGCCTCTGAGCCCATTATTACTGATATTGGTTGTTTTACGAGCTCTTCGTACTCTGCCATTACTTGCCTACAAGCACCACAAGGTGAAACTACCTCATCTACTACAAAATTTTCTGATGTAGCATAAATTGCAATTGACTCAACAATTTGGTCTGGAAATTTTGCATGCGAATAAAATAAGGCTACACGCTCTGCGCACAAACCTGAGGGATAAGCAATGTTTTCTTGGTTACTTCCAAGCACAGTTTCTCCGTTACTGAGACGCACCGCAGCACCGACATTAAATTTTGAATAAGGTGCGTAGGCGGATTGTGTTGCTTTTTTTGCTTCAGCATAAAGCAAGGCATCCAATTCATTCAACTCTCCCGCGTTTTGGTAACGTTCGAACTCACATTGGATTACATGTTTTTCCATGATTAAGCTTTTTGTATAAGGGCAACGGCATAAGCCTTAATCCCTTCTTCTCGTCCAACATAGCTAAGCTTCTCGCTGGTTGTAGCTTTAATTGAAATATCATTTTCCGATACATTTAGCAAGGGCGCCATAGTAGATTGCATTTTTTCTATATGCGGGTTAATTTTTGGTGCTTCAATAACAATTGTAGCGTCTATGTTGCCTAAAACGTACCCGTTTTTGTTCAAAATCTCGCCCACTTCTTTAAGCAGTACTTTACTGTCCGCTCCTTTGTATTTGAGATCTGTATCTGGAAAGTGAAAGCCGATATCTCTGAGATTTGCCGCTCCTAAAATGGCATCACATATTGCATGAATAAGCACATCAGCATCTGAGTGCCCTACAGTTCCTAATGGGTAATCAAATTGAATTCCTCCCAACCAAAGACTTTCGCCCTTGGCCATGCGATGAATATCGTAACCGAAGCCTACTCTTATGTTCATTAAGCGCCTCCAGTTACACCTGCTGGAACAGCAGAACCTGACTTATCTTCATTAAAGTTGAAGATTAGTGTAAAACGTAAGGTGTTTTGCAATGGAGACTGCACACCTCTTTGACCAAAATAAGCAGGGATTAAATAAGAAAAATCTAATCCAAGAACCTTATATCGTAATCCAGCACCAAGAGTAACGTACTTTCTGTTTCCTTTAAGTTCATGCTCCCAGAAATAACCTGTTCTTATAGCGAATAAATCATCGTACCAATATTCTATACCAGTACCCACGCTTACTTCGCGCATTTCTTCTCTAAAAACACTTCCTCCCTCAACTTGATAAGATTGACCATCAGTACTCAACAAAGGATTGCCGCTCTCATCTCTTAAAATGTTACCCGGCGCATCACCAAAAGAACCAACCATTCCTTCTACCACTGGGCGATTAGGATCTTTACCCGCACCAATTACAATATTGTTTCCGTTTCTAACCGGAACAATTTGCCCTTGAGCATTTACCTCTGTAAGCGGAATAGGTGGAGTTGGTACTAAAAGTTTGTTGAAATCTGTATTTATAGATACCTTATTATACTTATCTATGTGGTAGGTAAATCTGGGACCTATTCTTAAATTGATAGGTAAAAAATCTCTTTCTGTAGTACTAGAGTAGGACACTTTACCGCCGATATTATTAATTGACATACCCGCTGCCCATTCAGCTTTTCTGTCTTTTATTTTAAATTTTTCGGATTGGTAATACAACGATATGTCTGAAGCTACAGTTTGACCAGGCTTGGTATCCGTTCCGGCAACAGTGATGCCTCCTGTTAGGTTTGAGTGTACGTATTTAAAGCTAACGCCTCCAGACAATCTATCAGAAAGTTTTGCAGCTACTGTTCCATTTAACGCAAATTCGTTTGGTCTAAACTGGTTTAGGTTTTGCCCAGTGTTATCGGTAAATTGAATATCACCTAAACTAAAATACTTTACACCACCCGCAAAGGTTAGTACCTTACTGTAGTTGTAAAAGAAATTGAATGTTGTTAAACTAATATCTGGCACCAGGTTTCTCAACCAAGGCGTATAGCCCATAGAAAACCCATACTTTTCTTCAATAAACGCCAATTTAGAAGCATTCCAATGCAGCGCATTAAGATCTGCACTAGTTGCAACTCCAGCATCTCCCATAGCTCCATGTCTTGAATCTGGTGAGATTAAAAGAAAAGGTACCGCAGTGGTAATCGTATTCAATTGATCTGCATCCACGTTTTCAGTGGCTGAGCCATTAATGTTACTACCGGTAACTTGAGCTACTGACTCAAAAGCCTGAAACAACCCAAGAAGTGCCATCAAAACAGTAAACGATTGAATTCTAAAATTCTTCATATTATTCATTCGGTTTGCAAATATACGCTTTGTAATTTTCATCTAGTGCAGTATTACTAGTTTCTCAAACTTATCAGCTACGTCTCCGTTTGGAGATTTCACCATCACTTTATACACGTATACTCCTTTTCCAATTTTATCTCCAAAGTCATCTAGTCCGTTCCAATTAATAGGACCCAACCTGAATCCCTTAGAGTTATACATTCCATCTATAGTTTTTACCACTTTACCAGAGATGGTAAACACTTGTATTCTAACAAACAGATCTTGGTTGGGATGGTTGTGTTCCAAATAAAAATCAGTATTGGTTGTAAAAGGGTTGGGATAATTTAACACATGACTCAATGCTAAATCTTCACTGGCGGATACCACAAACGCAATATCTGCGGTTGATGAGTTATTATAAACATCCCAAGCTTTTAGCTGCAATGTGTGGTTACCTTCGCTCAAATCACTCAGCGGATAAGTCACAGATCCCTTTTGATAAGAGTTTAATTCCGTTTCGTAATATTCGTTTAATACAATTTGATTAGCAGTGTTGGCATCAATGGTAGCCGTAATATCATGCCCAACTCCACTACCGGAGGTGTTTATTCCGTTCTGATCAAAAAGCTTTGCATAAATACTGGGGTTTTCATTTGTCATACCACCGTTTACAAAAGTGCTGTCGTTCATAAACAAATCTACCTGTGGACCCAATTTATCTTCGGCAGCGTTTGGGTTTTTACCTCCCACTACAAATCCTTGGTCAAAGCCATTTGCATCGGTTATCCCATTTTCGGCATAGTAACTTATTTTACCAATTCCATAGTTGAAGTCGATATCCTTAGGCACTACGAAAGAAAAGGTAAATTTTCCGTTTTTGACCGATGCCTTACCTCTAAACAAAACGCTGGTTCTAGATTTGAAACTCATGGTTCCAGAATTTCCATCATTGTTAAGCGTACGCAATTCTTTTTCTTTATCGTAAACAGTTGGATAAACCACTCCATTGAAATTGTTCAGCAGTTCATCCGTCCTTCTGTTGCGTACTTCACCGGAGATGGTAACTAAATCAAGCGCTCGAATGGTATCAGGAATTGCTGTAGTCAATACTTTCTCTTTAGGATAAGCCAAGCGCAACGCCGGATCACCGAGTAAGGCAAACACTCTGCTATTTATACTATTTAATCCTTGTTTTGTCAATCTAACCAAATCACCCAATCTTGGCATTTCGTCATTAAGTTCTTCATAAGCAACTCGGTTAAACCTGGTAGCTAGCTCAAAATTTGGAGTGGAATAAACTAGCCTTGTTGTAGTTAACAATCCAATTCCACCTCCATCAGGATTTAAAAAAACAAATTCACCCGCCGATGTTCTTTTAGGATCGTCGAAACGGCTAAACTCACAAGTAGCAGTTACCATTAACGGCATATTAGAAATGTTATTCCACTTGTTTATTTGAGAGACCTCGAGTATTCTTTCGTGCGCCCAGCCTAATTCTCCACCATGACCCAAATAATTCATGGTTAAGGATCCGCGCAGAACCGAATTATCAATTGCATCATTCACATCTGGGTAGCGATGCCCGCCTGGAGTGGCTCTTTGAGGATATGCATCAGCTAAAACCTTGTTTACATTATAGTTAGGGAAATTTGTATCTACTTGTGTAGCCAATTCATCTACTTGCTCCATGTGTCTGTTTCCGTCTTCGTCATCTCCAATAAAAGTAAGACGGTTTCTCCATGCACCAAAGGCAGCATCACTGTAATAGCTTCTTACTTTGTTAACGGCATCAGCAGCTTGACGAACAGTTTTAACAGGAAATCGTCCTACTCCAACTGCCATTTCACCTTGCGTTATACTACCATTAAAATTTGGGCTGGTGTAGGCAATAAAATCATCGGTTGCTATAGAACCTGTTGGGTCAAGCGAGTTTTGAGTTTGATAAATAGGAATAAAGTTAGTGTTTCCGGTAATCTTGTTTTTAAAATCATAAGAAGCATCACCAAAAAGCAATACATATCTAGGTCCGCCATTATCAGCGTCCTCCACTAGGTGTCGAACTAAATTACGGATGGCTGCTAAATCTTGTCGTCCACCAGAGTACTCATTATATATGTGTTGCACATCTACAACTACACTTTTTAAGTCATCGTATTCTCTATGGATTTCAGCCAATTCTTCAGCATGTCCCAAAAACAATTCTGGTGCAATTATTAAAAAATCTACACTTTGACCAACCAACGCATGAATATCTTGGTTGCCTATTAATGTGGCTTTTTGAGGTACATCAACATTTGCAGGATTAAATGCTATGTACTCTGCCGTATCTGCAATTGCATTAAAACGAACCGCTCCACTAACTCTGGATAATTGCATTTTCCTTGGTAAGGTGGCATTAGTTACGTTCCATATTTCTATTTCTGATGAAGGATTGGACACTTGAAAGGTAAAGGTTGAGTTACCACTAAAGGTTGAAACATTTCGAAACATCAAAGGAGTTCCAGTAAAAATTAAATTACGCTTACAGTTGATCTCTATTTTATCTAACCAAGCTTTTGATTCGTTGGTGGCTTTATTAAAATTGACCAATACAGAAAATTTGCCAGTACTTGGTCTTCCAGAAAATGAAGTAGAAAGATATTTTGCGAAGCTGTCTGTATAATTCCCACTAACTGAACCACCATTTATTGAACCACTGCCTATTGTACCCGCCGATACATACATGCTACTATTTGAGTTCAATGACCGTATTGCTACAGAAGTTTTAATGGTTGCATTTTCACTAGTTCGGATGTTCGGAATATTAAAGTCTATAGAATAAGAGGTTTTAGCCCCGAAATTCTCACCAAACCACAACCTTCCACTCGAAATTAGATTGGAGTTTTCTATCTCGTGAACCACATGGTCATCAAAGGTTGAAATAATCCCCCCCCCTGAAACCGCAGCCTGATTTCCTACTGTTAAAAATGGAGCAGTTGAATTAAACGAAAAATAGAAATAGCTTGAGTCGCTGTAAATATTATGGCGATAATTGTAGTCTGAGCCATTAAAAATCCAGTCATGAGGTCCTTCAACATAAAAGATAGCACAATCGCCTTTATTTATTTTTTCATCCGCTTCACCTTTATATAAAACTGGTAGTTGCTCGAGGTCATCAATTGGTTCGTTTAAATTATCCTCAGGCAAGCGTCCACCTTTAGCTCCGAAAACTCGAAGGTTTGCCAAATTCGTTACCTCAGGTGTAAATCCAACCGATTTAAAAAAATTGTAATCCAGCTTAACCACACCGCTTTTTGCAACACCTACTTTATACCAAGTTCCACTGGCCAAAACACTATTTGATTTCCAATTTGAACGTGATGCATCGCTAAATAAAGACTTCTTGTAATCGATTTTAATATTGATAACTTTTTCAATAGCTCCATTCTTCTTTACAAGAGGCAGGAACTGAACGCTAACGAGCGTTTTCCCTCTAACTATTTGCGAGTTGACTTCAAACTGAATTTCATCACTAATTCTACTAGCATATACTTTTATGTGAGTTAGCTCAGTGGTTGATAAAGGTTCTGACTCAATTTCATAAGTTTCGATTGCAGAAACAAGATAACTGCCATTAATCTCATCGGATAAATTCATTAAAGGCAGTTCTGAGTCATCCAAATTGTAACTCGCCCCTTTTAAATTCAGATATTGTTTTACGCTGTGACTAAAAGTTTCGTCTTTAATTATATCGCCCCAAAGAAGCTCCGACTCAATTTGAGACTTTGCTCTAAAATGAAATACACAGACAAATATCAACGTAAATACAAGGCTGCTAGCGACTTTGAATAGGTTCAACGATTCTGAGTTTTTAGGGTTAATCTCTTTTATTTGACAAAAGTGGCTCCGAAAACGTTCACCACAATTATTTATTGCGTAAATATTACTTAACCTTGACTTCACCAAGAAATTAAATTTAAGTATGCAAAAACAAAATAATTCGTATAATTGCCTACACGATAAGCGAAATCTATATGTCGATAAGACAGATATTGAAAGTCATAGCAGTTTGGTGCGGTTTGATGAGTGCGGTAGAGTATGGCTTTTCGCAAGATCCGCTTTACTCACAATTTTATGCAAACCCATTATACCTGAATCCTGCGCTAGCTGGTGTAGAACGTTGTCCTAGGTTCATTATGAACTATAGGAATCAATGGCCTGGAATTGCCAATGGTGGGGGTAACTATGTTACTTACTCTGCATCGTATGACCAGCATGTAGATGCAATTAGTGGAGGTTTAGGGGTGTTACTGATGCATGACCGTGAAGGAGTAAGTGGCATATTTAAAACGACTCGAGCAAGTGCAATTTACAGCTATAATGTTGCCGTTAATCGAAAACTTTCTTTGCGTTTTGGTGGAGAAGCCACGTACTTCAACAAAGCTATTGATTGGGATCAATTGACTTTTGGAGATATGATTGATGAGCGCTACGGTTTTATTTACCCAACTCAAGAAACTCCAGTAAGAACAAGTGTACAAGGTGTAGATTTCTCTGCAGGCGCCTTGGCTTATACTAAAAACTTTTATGGAGGTTTTGCTGTTCATCACTTAACAGAACCAGAAGAAACTTTTTTGGCCTCGGAAACGACCACATTACCCAGAAAACTTACCGCTCATGCGGGTTGGGTTATTCCAATCAACAAAAGATACCCAGATGAAGGTGCCGTTTCTCCGAACATTTTATTTCAACAACAAGGAGGAGAATTCTCCATTGATCCTAATGCGCGTCAATTCTTTTTAGGTATGTATGCTTACAAAGGCCCTATTGTTGGCGGGTTGTGGTTTAGACCAGGAGATGCTTTTGTTGCATTAATTGGAGTGCACACCGATTATGTAAGATTTGGCTATAGTTACGATATTACAACGAGCAAACTTACAAACCGCTCAGGCGGTACACACGAAGTGTCTTTAGCATTACTATTTGACTGTAAACCTCAAAGAAGAAGATTTAGACCAATAGCCTGCCCTAAATTTTAATTCAATTTATACTATTATATTTGAAGCGTCGTTATCTATAAAATTTGGATATGAAACTACTGAAATTCAGCTTACTAATTGCACTAATAGGGACTTTAGCTTCCTGCGGTTATGAGCAATCATCGGCAACTGGTTGGAACTATAATGATTCCAAAAATGGAGGTTTCCAAAAAATGCCTTTTGAGGAACAGGAAACTGGCCCAAACCTAGTGCTTATAGAAGGAGGAACCTTTACACAAGGTCGTGTAGAGCAAGATGTAATGTTCGATTGGAACAATTACCCGCGTCGTGTAACCGTTTCTTCATTCTACATGGATGAAACAGAAGTGACTAACCACTTTTGGTTGGAATACTTATACTGGTTAGGCCGTGTTTTTGGTGCAGACTACCCAGAAGTAATCGTAAAAGCGTTACCAGACACTTTGGTTTGGAGAAGTAAATTGGCGTACAACGAACCTTATGTAGATTACTACTTAAGACACCCTGCCTACAGAGATTACCCGGTTGTTGGTATTACTTGGAAACAAGCAAACGACTATTGTTTATGGAGAACAGACCGTGTGAATGAGTTCATATTAATTCGTGAAGGTATCTTACAACATTACGTTAACCAAGCTGCTGAAGACAATTTCAATACCGATGCATATTATGCTGGACAATACGAAAGTGGAAAGGCAGCAGAAGGTGTTCCAGATATGAATCCAAATGGAACTGGTTACCGTCGTGTAAAAATGGAAGATGGAATTATGCTTCCTAAGTATAGACTCCCAACTGAAGCAGAATGGGAATACGCTGCTTACGGTTTAATTGGAAACTCATTGGGTGAACGTGTTATTGAAAGAAAACTTTGGCCTTGGAATGGACACGCTGTTCGTAACCCTGAAGAAGAGTATATCGGTAGTATGATGGCAAACTTTAAAAGAGGGCGTGGTGATAACATGGGTATTGCTGGTAAGCTAAACGATAACGCTGATATTACAAACCCTGTTTATGCTTATTGGCCTAACGATTACGGCTTGTACAACATGGCTGGAAATGTTAGTGAGTGGGTAATGGATGTGTATAGACCATTGAACTCAGAAGATAATGAAGATTTTAGACCATTTAGAGGTAATGTTTACCAAAAGCTTTTAGTTGATGAAGAAGGCTTTATTGCTGAAAAAGACAGCTTAGGTAGATTACAAAAAGTAAATGTTACAGATGAAGAAAACCTTGATAGAAGAAATTATCAGCGTGCAGATAACATTAACTTCTTAGATGGTGATTACGAATCCCACATTGATAGATTACACTGGGGAGATGACTTCGAAAACACCGACGAAAAGAAAACAGAAACTACTTTCATGTATGAGTACGGTCAAAAGTCTTTAGTAAACGATGATACAAGAGTTTATAAAGGTGGTAGCTGGAGAGACAGAGCATACTACATGAATCCAGGAACTCGTCGTTTCTTAGAAGAAACTCAAAGAACAGCATACATTGGTTTTAGATGTGCCATGGACAGAGTTGGAAGTCCAGTTGGATTAGGAAATTAATAACAATTAGAACTTATTAAGTTCAAAAAGCCGCTTCGATTTTTTCGAAGCGGCTTTTTTATTTTTAGCCTTATGAAAAGCTTGCTAGAACTTTATAAAGAGTGCAACTATACAGTATGCACAGACACAAGAAAAATTACAGATAACTGCCTGTTTTTTTCCCTTAAAGGTGAGAATTTTAATGGTAATAAGTTTGCGAAACAAGCTATAGAAAGTGGTGCAAAATATGCGGTTATCGACGAAACCCAATACGAAATTGATGGTAAAACGGTATTGGTAAAAGATGGGTTAAAAGCTCTTCAAGAATTAGCCAATAGCTATCGAAACGAGTTCAAGGTACCTGTTCTAGGAATTACTGGTTCGAACGGAAAGACAACAGCAAAGGAATTAATTCATGCAGTGATTTCAAAAAAATATAACTGCCATAGCACGCCAGGAAATTTCAATAATCATATTGGCCTTCCGCTAACTATATTGAGTATGCCTACTGATACGGAGTTTTGCATTTTGGAAATGGGTGATAATCATATGGGTGAAATAGCATTATTATCTGAGATTGGCGAACCTACACACGCATTGGTAACTAATGTTGGCAAAGATCATATTGAAGGTTTTGGTTCTTTTGAAAACAACAAATTAGCTAAAAAAGAACTTTTTGATTTTATCACAAAGTCAGATGGAGTTGCCTTTCTCCCTCACTTCGAACCGGAAGTTCTTGAACTGGCAAATGATGTCCAAAACAGAGTTGATTTTGGCGACTACGAATCTTTGTACAATTTAGATTTTGCAGGTGCAGCCCCTTTCGTAAAGTACAGTAGTAACGGTAACGAATACGAGACAAACCTTATAGGGGAATACAATATTTTCAATATTCAAATGGCTTTTGCAATTGGAAAAACCTTTGAAGTAGCTGACGAGGAAATACATTCCGCTATTTGCTCCTATAAGCCTCAAAACATGCGTTCGGTGTATTTAGAGAAAGATAGCAACGTAATCTTCTTAGATGCATACAACTCTAACCCCTCTAGTTTAAATGCGGCACTTGATAGTTTCGAAAAGCAGCAATTAAAGCCTAATAGAATTGCGATTATTGGTGATATGCTTGAACTCGGAAGCGAGAGTTTAAAAGAGCACCAAGACATTGTTGATCGACTTATAAAATCTGACTTGAAAGTAATTTTGGTAGGCGGTGAATTCCATAAAACCAACCATGGTCCTTCTACCTACTGGTTCCCAAGTAGAACTGAACTTATTGAGCACCTTGTGCAAACCCCAATACAGGAAAGTCAAATCTTGCTTAAAGGTTCTAGAGGTATTCGGTTAGAAGAAGTTGTGGAAGTTTTATAGCGCTCCTTTCACCAAATCGGACATACTAGTTTTCTCTCGTAAAATACCTGCTAAATCGTTTATCGATACTCTACTCTGTTCCATAGTATCTCTATCGCGAAGGGTTACCGTTTTAGAGTCTAATGAATCGTGATCTATAGTTATTGCGAAAGGGGTTCCAATAGCATCTTGTCTTCTGTAACGTTTTCCAATAGCATCTTTTTCATCGTATTGCATGTTGAAATCCAACTTCAACTCGTTAAAGATCTCTCTGGCCATTTCTGGCAAACCATCCTTTTTAAGGAGTGGCAATACAGCGCACTTTACAGGTGCTAAGGCAGGTGGCAACTTTAGCACTACTCTACTTGACCCAACTTCTAATTGCTCATCGATAAGTGCATTTGAGTAAACCGCAAGGAACATTCTGTCTACACCGATTGAAGTTTCAATAACATATGGAACATAATTTCTATTTTCCTCCGGATCAAAATACTGCAATTTCTTTCCAGATTCCTTTTCGTGACTTTTTAAATCAAAATCAGTTCTGGAGTGAATACCTTCGAGTTCTTTGAATCCCATTGGAAAATCGAACTCAATATCACAAGCAGCATTGGCGTAATGCGCTAATTTTATATGGTCGTGAATTCTATATTTATCGGCATCAATCCCTAAGTTTTTATGCCATTTTATACGTCTTTCTTTCCAATCATTGTATGCTTCCAACTCAGTACCTGGTTTTACGAAGTACTGCATTTCCATTTGTTCAAATTCGCGCATTCTGAATATGAACTGACGCGCAATAATCTCGTTTCTGAACGCTTTTCCGATTTGGGCCACACCAAAAGGAACTTTCATTCTACCCGACTTCTGAACATTTAGAAAATTCACAAAAATCCCTTGGCAGGTTTCTGGTCTCAAATAAATCTTACTTGAATCATCGGCAGTTGAACCCAGCTCAGTACTGAACATTAAATTAAACTGACGCACATCTGTCCAATTTGATGTGCCAGATATTGGGCAAACGATACCTAATTCCTCAATCAAAGATTTTATTCCATCCAAGTCGTTTGCCTCCAACAATGCACCCATCTTATCGGAAATATCATTGATCTTTTGAGTGTATTGTAACACCCTGGGGTTGGTATTCATAAAGGTTTCCTTATCGAAGGAATCGCCAAAACGCTTGGCTGCTTTTTTGACCTCTTTCTCGATTTTTTGGAGTCTAATTTTCTCCATATAATCTTCCAAAAGCACATCTGCTCGGTAACGTTTCTTTGAATCCTTGTTATCTATAAGAGGATCATTAAAGGCATCAACATGACCAGAGGCTTTCCAAGTTTTTGGATGCATGAATATGGCAGCATCCAAACCAACTATATTCTCGTTACCGTGCACCATTGTTTTCCACCAGTATTCTTTGATGTTGTTTTTTAACTCAACACCGTAAATGCCATAATCATAGGTGGCGCTCAGGCCATCATAAATCTCGCTACTAGGATAAATATATCCGTACTCTTTTGCGTGTGATACTGCTTTCTTTAGTGGATCTTCGTTTGCCGCCATGGTCAAAATTTTACGCAAGTTTACAATGATTCTTGCAGGTGAAATGTATTAACTATCGATTCTTTTTATCAAAAATTCCAGTTCGCTTAACATCATAGCTGTTGCACCCCAAATCACCAAATTATCGATGGAATACGCAGGTGCATTGAGCTTAAATCCCGAACCAGAAACTGTAACTTTTTGAACTGATTTAGAAGTCTTTTTGAGCAATCTATCGAGAGGCATGGTTACAACATTTTTTACCTCTTTTTTCTGGGGGATAAACTCAGGTCTTGATAAAGAAAAAGCAAGATAAGGTTGCACGTAAAAATTACTTGGAGGAATATAAAGCTCTGAAAGTTGACCTACTATATTCTCTCTTGGAATAGCAACACCCATTTCTTCTTCAAACTCCCTCAAAGCTGTATCTTCAAGGGTAACATCTTCTTTTTCTACTCTCCCACCTGGAAAACTAATCTGACCACTGTGCGCACCGTTGTATGTATTACGTTCCATCAAAACAATGTACCAACTATTATTTTGAGGGTACAACAAAACCAGTACTGCACTGTGCTTAGCCGTTTTTTTTATTTCAGAAAAATCCTGATCAACAACCCGACTTAATGGTGCCATTACGCGATGTGCAGTAGGTCCAGGAAGTGGTTTTTTGAGTTCATTTTTGAGACTTTCAATAAACTTATCCATTAGCCGAATAAATCTTGAAAAACCTCAACAACCGACTTAAATGCCTTTATCTCAATTTTGAAATTTTCGGTTTGAATGCCTTTTAATGCATGACTAGAAACAATGATTGATTGAAACCCTAGTTTCTCTGCTTCCTCAATTCTTTTTAGTAATTGAGTAATTGGTCTAAGTTCTCCAGACAAACCAACTTCTGCAGCTAAAACAGTTTCGGGGTCAAGAGGAATATCTTCAGAAGAACTCAGAATAGAACAGGCCACTGCTAAATCCATAGCTGGATCGTCAATTTTTAATCCACCCGCAATGTTTAAGAACACATCTTTGGCCCCTAATCTGAAGCCACAACGCTTTTCTAAAACAGCAAGAAGCATATTTAATCTACGCAAATCAAATCCAGTAGAAGATCGTTGCGGAGTTCCGTAAACTGCACTTGAAACCAGCGCTTGAGCTTCAATAAGCAAGGGTCTATTTCCTTCTAATGAAACCCCAATAGCTACCCCGCTTAAATTTGCTCTGTCTTTGTTGATTAAAACCTCGTTGGGGTTCTTTATTTCCTTAAGTCCACCCGAAACCATTTCGAAAATTCCGAGTTCTTGAGCTGAACCAAAACGGTTTTTAGAACTGCGTAGAATTCTGTAAACGTGGTTCCTATCACCTTCAAACTGAAGAACTGTATCCACCATATGCTCCAATACCTTGGGTCCGGCAATAGATCCTTCTTTATTTATATGACCTACCAAAATAACAGGAGTAGCATTGGTTTTGGCCATGTGAATTATCTCACCAGCACATTCCCGAACCTGAGAAATACTACCGGGGTAACTTTCAATAAGCTCAGAAGCAATAGTTTGAATTGAATCAATAATTACCAAGTCGGGTTGTATCTCTTTAGTTTTCTGTAAAATTGATTGAAGATTGGTTTCAGCGTAAATGTGACACTGGCTTTCGTTTTGGGTGATTCTATCAGCCCTTAGTTTTATTTGAGTAGCGCTTTCCTCTCCTGAAACATAGAGCACCTTTTTTTCAAAACGCAGTGACAACTGAAGTAATAAAGTACTTTTTCCAATACCAGGTTCACCGCCGATTAAAACAACCGACCCAGGTACGATTCCTCCGCCAATAACTCTATCAAACTCCTTACTTGCAGTTTCTATTCTCGGAAAATCTTGTACTTCAACATCATTGAGTTTTACCACTTCTGTTTTACTCAAAAAATCAGTAGCAAGATGTTTCTTTTTTGAGCTTGTCTTTTCCTCGACATAGGTATTCCATTCGCCACACGCTGAGCACTTACCCAACCATTTTGGTGAACTGTTTCCACAGTTCTGACAAAAAAATATGGATTTAACCTTAGCCATTACCTTTTGTTGGCTGAGATTATCTTTCTTTCTAGGTCCGAGGTTGAATAACCTGGCACAAAGGGGATTACCTCTACCCTATGATTAATGGATTTCATCTCTTGGCTACCAACAATGTAGTCTTTAGCCAAAGCATCAGTCTGATTTGGATTGTAATCTCCACCTTTAACCAATACGTTTGGTTTTAAGTTATTAATTAGGTTTATTGGAGTATCGTCATCAAATAGCAACACAAAATCTATAAACTCAAAAGCCGCCATGACTGTTAGGCGTTGTTGCTCATCTTTTATAGGCCTTGCCGAACCTTTTTCAAGGCACTTTACAGAATCATCGGAGTTTACTCCAACAACCAAAACATCTCCAAGCGCCTTTGCTTTTGATAAATAATCTATGTGTCCTAAATGAATTAAATCGAAACAACCATTGGTGAATACGGTGGTTTTTCCAGCAGTTTTTAGTTCATTGGATAATGCAACTAAATCTTGCGGATTTATAATCTTACGATTGAGTTGTTTAAAGCTCATTATTAGCTTTCATCTTATTATAAACTGGCATCAAAGCAAAGCTTGCGGCCCCAAAAATTAATAGCATTGCTGTTTGTGCCGCCCACGAAATCCAACCAAACGCCCCGCCAATACCTTCAGAAATTCCATATAACGAAAGTACCTGAACAATTGCTAGAGGATATGCGCCGATACCTCCATTTGTAAGCACGATGGTGTATCCACCAATAACAAATGCTGTAAGAATTCCACCAAATGGCACATTGGTAGTTTCTGGTAAACTAAAGAAGCACAAGTAGAATGTGAGCACGTACATTACCCAAATAAACAAGGTATGCGCAATAAATGCCCATTTGGATTTCATCTTTAAAATGGATTTGATTCCATCAAACAAACCAGAAACAAATGACCTTACCTTCAATATGAATGGGTTCTGAATTTTTTTATTGAGAAACAAAAAGAACATTGCTCCAATACCTAAAACAATTATTCCAATTAATGCTATTACCACCGTTAGCGAAAACTTAGCTACAATGGCATCAACAATTTCTTGAAGCAAAGATCCAATAACGTCTATTTGAATTATTACTACAATTAGCGTAGAAAGCAGCAATAGGATAAAATCAGCAACTCTTTCGGCTATAACCGTTCCAAGCAATTTTTCGAAGGGTATTTTCTCGTAACGAGCCATAACACCGCATCTAGAAATTTCACCCAATCTAGGTACGGCAAGATTCACTAGATAAGCAATCATAACCGCAAAAAAGCTATTCCAAAATTTTGGTTTGTAACCAAGCGGTTCAAGTGTGTACTTCCATCTGTACGCTCTACTTAAATGACTTAGCACTGCAAATACAAGAGAGAACAAAATCCAACCGTAATTTGCTTTTTTGAACGAAGCTAATATCTCTTGTTTCCCCTGCTCATCGAGCGATTGAGCATAATACCATATCAAAAAAACTCCCAAAGCTAATGGGAGTAATACTTTCAAAAAGTTTATTACCTGCTTTTTCAAATTAGGCTTTTAAACGGTTTGTTGACTCATCTGGGAATACCAACGTAGGCTTAAAACTTTTTGCTGCCTCAAAATCCATTAGTGCATAAGATATGATTATTACAATATCTCCAACAGATACTTTGCGAGCTGCAGGTCCGTTCAAACAAACTTCTCCGCTGTTTTCTTCACCGGTAATAACATAGGTCTCTAGGCGCTCTCCATTGTTAATGTTAACAATCTGAACTTTTTCGCCTTCGATAAGGCTAGCGGCCCTCATAAGCACGGGATCGATGGTAATACTGCCTATATAGTTTAAGTCTGCTTGAGTAACTTTTACTCGGTGCAGCTTTGATTTTAAAACTTGAATTTGCATAACGAGGCCTCAAAATTAATACTTATTAAAACTAGAGCCTCATGTTGTCAATAAGTCTAACATTTTCTAACCATACGGCAATAAATACTCTTTTAGTTTGATTATCCGACAGTTTATCGGAAAGGTCATTTTCATTATACACTTCTATGTATTCTAACCTAAAATCTAAATCTGAATTTATCTTGGAAGTAAGTTCAATTAGCTTGTCAGAAATATCCTTAATTGACAACCCAACTAGTTGTTCCAACCACCTATTAACTTGGCTGGCTTTTTCAAGACCATTTGGAGACAGCCTCATGTTTCTACTGCTTAAAGCCAAGCCGCTCTCAGCTCTTTCAATTTCGCATGGCA
>CBFICO010000020.1:0-317 GCA_965661115.1 Salibacteraceae bacterium | reverse complement strand
TTCCATAACCTCACCGATACACCCCAAATTAACATTGGGTGCTTTTTTTGAATCTTCGTTTGGGTAAATCAAGTCTTCAGTTGGAGCAAATACTATCATATTTTTAACCTCAGATAGCTGTTGAATGTCTTCATTTAATGTACGCGGGTATTTTTCTAAATCTTCACGATTATTGAATTGAGTAGGATTTACAAAAATTGAGCAAACCACTAGGTCATTTTCAACTGCTGCTCTACGTACTAAAGCCATGTGCCCACTATGAAGCGCACCCATTGTTGGTACAAATCCAATACTAAAGCCCGAACTTATTCGTTCAT
>CBFICO010000019.1:20207-29385 GCA_965661115.1 Salibacteraceae bacterium | reverse complement strand
GGGTTTTTGCTTGGAATAGCTGTTACGTTTGCTGAATCATCTTCAGCTGTAATGTAATAGCGTACAAATGTTCCATTAGACTGTGCTGGAATGGTTGCTGAATAATTATCTCCGGTTCCTTTAGTCATAGCAACCGCGGTGAAATTTAAATCGTTAATATCAACACCTGTGTTGTAATGTACCGTAGCAGAAACGATGCTTCCATCCAAATCCTTTATATCAGCAGAAATTACTACCGACTCTGATGACTTAGGTGCTTGCTTATCTCTTTTTTTGTTAGAGATTTTTGGAGCTGAAGGTCCATATTTATAGTGTTCAGCTTTAAATGGATGAATTTCATACCCTCTTCCGGTTTCTCCAGCACAATTGTTTTTACTGTGAATTATCATTCCAGAAATGGATTTGAAAATATCGCCAACAGTAGGGGCAGAAAAACTACCTGGCTGATTGGTTACTGGATGCGTGTAGGCTGGAAGACGCTGAGCGGTAAAATGATCTCCTACGTTAATTCTGTTTCCAGCCTGATCTTGAACTGTAAAACTCACTCTATTTCCGCTGAAAGGATCTACTGAAACTACCTCAACATTTTCGATGGTTACAAAAGCACTTTCCCATTGCTCACCAGAGGTAAGAATATTGTTCCTAGAATTGTCGTTGAAAAGGTCAACTCCTAAAACTGTATCTTCTACAGCAATATTTCTTTTGAAAATTGTGATCGCGTCATTGCTAACGTCTGGTTCCAATTGGGTCTCGCCTCTATATTGACTTAATTCACCTACAATGCGAACCGAATCACCTTGTTTCAGGTTTCGAATGTTTACACTATATTGAGCATTTGGATCTCCTTGTCTTAATCGAATAGAACCAAAAGGCATTGGTTTAGCAGACATAGAAACATGGATGTTATGACTTGTTGAGCCGTATTCAGCACCGTCAACCATGCATATTCCATAGACAACAACCTTTTTGCCATCGTATCTTGACATATCATCGCAATTCGCAAGGTCTGTTTGTGATACCCACTGAACTGAATCAATGGTAAGTGTGTCTAATTGCGCTTGGCTAATTCCAAAGCCCAAAAGACCAATTGTAAGAAATAGTAGTTTTTTCATAATTATTGTTTTTGTTATTTGATAAGCGTGAATTTTCCTTTGTAAATTTTATTTGTGTTTAAATCTCTAACCGAAAAGAGGTATAACCCTCGCGCAACTGCTTGTCCTTCGCTACTGATTAAATCCCAAGCGTGTTCTCCGCCCGAAAAAACAGTTGATTCAGTATCCGAGAATTCAGAATACCAATCAATGTCGTCTCCGGTATAACCTGCATCATGGTCGAATTGATCTACTAAATCGCCCGCCATATTAAAAATGCTTACAACACACTTCTCAGGCAGATTAGCAAAAATCAATTTCTTAACGGTTTGCCGTGTAGAAACGCCTTCCCATGCTGCTTCTAAATAGTAGGGGTTAGGGTAGGCGTATGGTCCTTCTTCTTTTGGATTTTCGTTTGGCGGAGTGCCCATAAAAACTCTACTACTGCTAGCAAGTGGTGAAGATTCTAAAGATTCTAGTTTATTTTCTTCATCTCCTGTATCGTAAGCCGTTACAGCACAAATGTATTGCCAGCCATTTTGAAGGGTTTCTATGGTGTATTTGTACACGTATAAGTTTTCATCTCCGTCAAAGGTTACTGGCTCTGCCAATTTTATAGCATCAAAACCCGTTTCAAAAAATAGGCTATCCCCTAGCAGATCGAAATTTCCAACCTCTGCTAAAGCTGCCGCTGGGTTAACCGTTTTTTCAACGTCGAACCCAAGTTTTGATAGGTAAACCTTGTAACCTGCAAAATCTTTTTTAAGGCTGATAGGATCGATACTTGCTTCAGCGTTGGTTGCCCAATAAATATCTACCGCGCCGTCCCGTGCAACAATTTTAGTGTTTGGTGCATCTGGAGGCGAGGGTAATACATAGCGGTCAAGAATTCCGTTCTGATTTCTATCTTCTTCTGGGTCTAGGATTCCATCTCCGTTTACATCTTCTCCAAGATAGGCTGACTGCGCCCAAGTGGCATTTTCAATTAAATTGCTTTGCTGCAGAGCTGTGTTGTCTCCGTTTGGGTTTCCATCCTCGAATTTTTTAGCGCATACTATAGCAAAGGCAACGTTGATTGATTCGCCGGGATTAATTGTTGGAAACGGTCCCACGCTTACCAGATCCGATCGGTTTCCTGGGTCGTTTAACAGTTCGTGAATGTATGTTCCAGAGTGTTGATTGTTGGAGTCGTTTACTGCTGACCAATCCTCACGCCAGTTTAAACCAGCAGTCATTTTTCGATATTTCTGACCATCATCACCCGGAGAAAAGAGTAGAGGTAAACTGGTGTTTCCCCATGTCCAAGCGTTGTAATGTGCTTTAAAGTCTTCGTTGTTATTAGGATGATAAAATTGTCCGTTAAGTTCAGCCCCTAAAAATTTGTGCGCAAAATAGCTTTCCGTAAAACCAACATCTCCGTTGTTATCGTAGGTGTATGCCAATTGTAACGAATCGTTATAACCGTTTCCGCCTTTATTGTAAAATGCAGAACCGCCTAATCCGTGTTGGGTAACGTTTATGTTTCTTACAACGGCATTAGCAAACATGCCTACATATAATGAGTCTAATACTTCTTCACCATTATTAGTTAGCGTGTAATTAAGCATTACAAAAAAGTTACTGAAAGCATAATTCCAGTTGTAGGTCTCTAAATGCACATCAATACCCAAAGGTTGTTCGTGATCTCGAATTTGAATCTCAGTACCCGGAACCAAAATATTTTTTTCTGTATAATCCATTACAAAGTCTTGGTGGGAAATAGCTTCAGGTGTATATACTCTACTATTTAATAGCGAACTTTTTTCTGTGATTACAGCACTTTGTTCAGTAGTAAATTCATAGCCTCCAGTGCCCTGCGAATACCCTCTGGAATTATCCATAGCAGTGCTGCTTACGTTAGCAGAGCCTCTTACAATAGCGCCAATCCACAAGCCAGCCTCAAATAAATGTTCAATACCTGAACCTGCAGGGTAAATACAAGATGCTGGTATGGGTCTACTTCTGTTAAATGCATTACCTAAAAGTCCGGTGTTGTTTACCGTTAATTCAACTTCAGCGGCAGAAGTTACTCGCTCCGTTTGGGCGTGAGTGTCTAAAACCAAAAAGGCCAACAAGCAAAACAATATTTTTGGTAGGCGTTTCACTATCTTAGAATTAGTTTTTGAAATTGCTTTTGGTTAGAAGCATGGTCTTCCAAAATCAAAAGGTATGCTCCTTTGGGTAAATCGTTTAGGTCGAGTTTTTGTATTTGTTGTGTGAGTTGCCAGCTGTCAACTACTTTTCCAGTTACATTTCTTAGACTTAGAGTGCTTTCCACTTTGTCGAAGCTATACGATACAACTAACTGTTGTTGATTATTTTGCCAAATCTCAAATTTTGGAGTTGATTGAACCTTGGAAACACTGTTTGGAGCTTGACCAAAAATCACTTCAACATCTATAATTACAGGTAAGTGATCGCTCATATTATACAGCGCATCAATCACCGCCGCAGGAGCTGACCGATTAATGGGTGAGTCTAATCTGCCGTTATATCTTTTTCCGTCTTGACCTAAAGCTTTATACGTTCCGGGGATATACTGAACAGAGCCTCTGCCGTTCATTATGTATTGTGAGGCTAAAATAAAATCAAATCTATCGTCCATTCCACCGCCACTATGGCAACCGCTGCTGGTATGCGTGCTTTGTGTGTGTACATCGGCATAGTCGCTGTTGTTGCCCCATTTACCTACTCTATTAATTGGGTCTTGAAAATTGAAAGAAGCATTCGTCCAATCGGTGAATTTAGACCATGCGCCTTCCGTATTGGTGTATAAATTTAAATCGCCGCAAAGAATATAACTGCCTGGGTTTTTATTATCCTCAAGATACTTCATTACACCACCTGCAGCTTTTTCTCTAGAGAGCTTGTCCGAAGCACTGCTGCTTGCTTTTAAGTGTGCTGCTAAAATGTATGCACTGGGAGTGTCTGTTTGGTTTTGGTTTTCTGAAAGGTTGGTAGCTAAAAATTGCAATTTGTACAAATCAATTGCTCTAATGATATTGCTACCATTTTCAGCTTTTGTAATCATTTCTTGCGAGGCAATTTTTACTTTTTCAGTATTGTAAAAAAGCATGTTGCAAATGTTTTGAGTGCCCGAGCGTTGAATTTTGGTAAACTCGTATGTTTTAGAACCTGTGTTTAAAACCAACTCTTTTATTCTTCTCGAGTAGGTAACATCGCAATCAATTTCGTTCACTGTTAAAACATCAGGCTGAACGTGATTTACAATTCTTTTTAAGTAGGTGTCTTTGTTGTTAACGCTATTGTTATTGGCCGTGCAGCTTGTAGTTGTTTCACCGTAATAAAGCAGGTTGTAATGCATTATTCTTACGGTGTCTTTAACTTGAGCGGTTAAGCTGAAAGTCAGCAGAGTAGTGCTTAAAAATATGATCTTTTTCAGTGTGTTCAAACCAATGAATTCCGTTAAAAAGCGTTCGCAAATTTAATGGGTTTCTTGACCTTAAAGACGACTTGTTATTAACTTATTATTATTACCATAATTTTTTGCGACTAAATACCGTTAACAAATCTTTCGCAAAGTCATGTAAGTTTAAATTGATAGCATAAATTATATTCGTGCGTTCTAATTCAAGCTACGTGTCAGATTCGGTTGTTATAATTCCCACTTACAACGAGATCGGAAACATTGAGAAAATGCTCAGAACTGTTTTCGGTCTTGAAAAAGAATTTGATGTTTTAATAGTTGATGATGGCTCTCCCGATGGAACAGCAGATAAAGTAAAAGAGCTGCAACAAGAGTTTGATAATAGACTATTACTTACAGAACGCGAAGGGAAACAAGGGCTAGGCACCGCTTATATTCACGGATTTGGAATAGCCTTGGACAAAGGTTACGACTACATTTTTGAAATGGATTGCGATTTCTCGCATGATCCAAACGACTTGATTCGATTGTACGATGCATGCGCTAATCAAGGTGCTGATATGAGTGTTGGGTCCAGATACGTAAAGGGTGGGCGTATAAAAAATTGGCCGCTTGGCCGCATACTCATGTCTTATTTTGCATCGGTATATGTAAGACTCATTTTGTGGTTTATTGTAAGAGATACTACCGCGGGATTTGTTTGCTATAAAAAACACGTATTAGAGGCGATTGATTTGGTGGGGATAAGATTTGTGGGTTATGCTTTTCAAATCGAAATGAAATACACCGTTCACAGAAAAGGTTTTAGAATAAAAGAAGTGCCCATTACTTTTATTGACAGGGTAATTGGCGAATCGAAAATGAGCACCAAAATCTTTAAAGAGGCCTTGTTTGGTGTTTTAATCATGAAAGGAAAAAAAGTCTAAATGTCCTATTTGCTTAAAAAGGCTTCTATCGTAAATGAAGGAAGCATCTTTACCGGAGATATACGAATTGAAAACGAAGTTATAAAAACGATTTCAACAGAGCCCTTAGAAGTATTGCCAAACGAAAAGGTAATTGACCTAACGGGCAAACACGTTATCCCGGGTTTAATTGATGACCAAGTACATTTTAGAGAACCAGGACTGACACATAAAGCGGAAATTTATACGGAGTCGCGTGCGGCTGTGGCTGGTGGAATTACGTCGTTTATGGAAATGCCTAATACGGTTCCAAATGTGCTAACTCAAGAGCTTTTGCAAGATAAATATGACATTGCGTCCAAGAGTTCATTGGCGAACTATTCCTTTTATATGGGAGCCAGTAATGACAATATGGAGGAGGTTTTAAAAACCGACCCTAAAACTGTTTGCGGGGTGAAAATATTTATGGGCTCAAGCACGGGCAATATGCTTGTAGATAATGAAACTACGCTTCGAACTATTTTTAGTCAGTGCGAAATGCTAATTGCAACCCACTGCGAAGATGAAGCTACTATTCGCGCCAACTCATCTGCATACAAAGAAAAGTATGGGAATGATGTAGCATTTAGAATGCACCCCGAAATTAGAAACGAAAAAGCGTGTTACCTGTCCAGCTCTTTTGCAGTTGGTTTGGCTAAGGAATACAACACACGTCTGCACATTTTACACATCAGTACAGCAAAAGAACTAGAGTTGTTTGATAACTCTATTCCCATGAAGGATAAGCGCATAACTGCTGAGGCTTGCGTGCATCATTTGTGGTTCGATCAAAGTCAATACGACGAAAAAGGAGCGCTTATTAAATGGAATCCTGCAGTGAAATCTGTTTCGGATAGAGATGCAATTTTTCAGGCAGTGTTAGACAATAAAATTGATGTGATTGCTACCGACCATGCTCCACATACTCTTAAAGAAAAGAGTTTGGATTATTGGAGAGCTCCATCAGGAGGCCCGCTGGTTCAACATGCGTTGGTTTCTATGCTTGAGCATTACAAGAACGGAAAAATAACCTTGGAGCGCATTGTAGAAAAAATGTGTCACGCACCTGCTGATATGTTTACAGTTGAGCAAAGAGGATATTTGCGCGAAGGCTACAAGGCAGACATTGCTGTTGTTGATTTAAACGATGCTTGGACGGTCGAAAAAGAAAATATTCTTTACAAGTGTGGCTGGAGCCCGTTTGAGGGAGAAGAATTCTCGTCTCAAGTAAAAATGACCTTTGTAAACGGTAATTTAGTATACGATTTAAATGGGTTACCAAAAGACAGTTTCCACGAAATAGCCAATGGCCAGCGATTAACTTTTGACAGGTAGTATGAAAGCTTTTCCCTTTCTTTTTTTACTGTTCGTTCTTTTTTCATGCGATAGCATTGAACCAAAAATTGAAAGAGAGGTGCCTGAGGATTTGATTGGCAAAGAGCAAATTACCGAAATGCTTTATGAAGTTCAGTTGATTGAATCTGCTTATAAGGGAAGAGTGCATAGCGATACTACTTATGTGGAAAAACGCGAAGCGCGAATGCTGAATATGTTGGAGCAAAACAAGGTAACTCAAGAGCGTTTTGAAAGAAGTTTGGCATATTACCATCAGACACCCTCAGACATGGGCGAAATTTACGAAGGAGTAATAACGAAGCTAAACATGAAAATCACTCAGCTTGAGGAGAAAATGGACTAATCCATTTTCTTAGTGTAACAACTTTGAACTACTTGCTGTAAAAATACCTCGCTTTTAAGGTGACTCCATCGCTGAGGTTCAAGTAAATCCCCAAACAATTTAGATCCGCCACCTAATAAAATTGGAATAGTTGTTATCCGCAACTCATCTATTAAACCTTCTTTTAATAACCCTTGAATGGTTGTACCTCCATCTATGTATATAGCGTTAAACCCATGATCGTTAAGTTTTTGGAGTTCTTTTTTTACATCTCCGTTAATTAACGAAACCTTGTTTTCCAGATTTTCAGGAATTGAAGAAAGTGTTTTTGATAACACAAATACCGGTTTTGTGTAGGGCCAATCCCCGTCAAACGACGTAACGGTTTCGTACGTTTTTCTGCCCATTACAATTGCATCAATCTCCTCCATAAGAGCATAAAACCCCATGTCAATTCCATCTGTGTTAGGGATTTCGTTTAACCAATCTAGCCCACCATTTTTATCGGCAATAAAACCGTCGATGCTTTGTGCTATAAACACAATGTTTTTTGTAGGCTTACCCATTTTTATGCTGAATCAGAAAAACTTTGCAAGTATCCGCAATGCTTTTCTCAATGGGAATAAAAGTGTGTTTGGTTGCTTCAAGGATTTTTTTGTTGGAAAATACTTGAACCGTGTTTGCTGATTTTGACGAGTCTCTTGTAATTAAAGGTTGAATGCCACCAATCACCGCCCAAATCTCAGAAAACAATCCAGCCAAATAACCCATAAACGGAGTGGCTAAGAATTTTGGTTCAGGTTTGTTTAAACCTTTTGCAATTAGACCCATTACTTTTCTGAAACTCAAATTCTCCGAGAATATTAAAAACCGGTCGTTAGAAACATCACTTTTGGCTAGTTTGACGGCAAGGTTGGCCACATCTCTAACATCCACAAAAGCGTTTGCTCCCTTGGTATAAAATTTTAGTCCGTTATAAACCGTGGTAAATATTCTTGTGCTGCTTAAATTCCATTTTCCTGGACCTAAGATTACCGCAGGGTTCAAAATTACCGTATTTAAACCTTCTTCAACTCCCCTCCAAACTTCGAGTTCGGCATGATGCTTCGAAAAACTGTATTGCCCATTTTTATTATCAGGATGCCAGTCCAAATCTTCGGTAATTACTTTGTTTTTAGGTTGCTTTCCGATAGCAGCAGTAGAGCTGATGTAAACGAACTTTTTAGGCTGAGCAACAAGGGCTGCATCAATCATATTTGAAGTGCCTTCAATGTTTGTTGATATTAATTCAAGCCTGTCGTTGCTGTTAAAAGAAACCAATGCCGCACAATGGTAAATAAATTCAGCACCTTGCATAACTTCTATGAGTTGGTTCACACCGTGCAAGCCGCAATCAACCCAGTTTATAGTGTTAAACTGCTCCAATAGCTGGTTTCTTTTAAAGAGATCTTGGACTTGAGATAAATCTGAACTTTGCCTTTTTAGTGCTGTAATTTTTTTGCCAGACTTTGCTAATTCAAGCAAAATATGGCTGCCAACGAGGCCTGTTCCACCAGTTACAAAGTTCATAATTCAAATGTAGCTATACGCTTTCTAGTTAAGAAACAATTTGAATGCTAAAAAGTGAGATTCTTTCAAATTATAAATTGAATAATTAACCGATGAATTCAATACAGTTATTCTGCAGCAACATCAGATGCATTTCTATCTTTGGCGCCGCAAAAAAACAGACAAAGTGTTGTAGGATAATGAGGGTTAGTTTATTACCCAGAAAGTAATTTGGTCATTCCTGTGAAAACAGGAATCTAAAAATAATTCTAGATTCCTTGTCAAGCCTGCCTGCGTTAGGTAGGCAAGGAATGACGGGGTTCGAACAGTATAAGGCAACACTACCAAAAAAAGAGAAAAATGAATTTTATCGAAGAATTACGTTGGAGAGGTATGTTACACGATATCATGCCAGGAACAGAAGAAGCTTTAAATAAAGAATCTGTTGCTGGGTATATCGGTTTTGATCCAACTGCTGACAGTTTGCACA
>CBFICO010000019.1:0-20197 GCA_965661115.1 Salibacteraceae bacterium | reverse complement strand
GGTTCTTTGGTTCAAATCATGATTTTATTGCATTTTCAACGTGCTGGTCATAAGCCAATTGCGCTAATTGGCGGTGCTACGGGTATGGTTGGCGACCCTTCTGGAAAATCGAAAGAAAGAAACTTGCTTACTCGTGAAGAAGTTGAGCACAATATAGCAGGAATTCAAAAGCAATTAGAGCAAATTTTGGATTTCGACCCTTCAACAAAAAATCACGCTGAGTTAGTAAATAACTACGATTGGTTCGAAGGTTTTTCATTCATAAACTTTATAAGAGGTGTGGGTAAACACATTTCTATAAACTACATGCTGGCTAAGGATGCAGTAAAGAGTAGAATGGAAACGGGACTTTCATTCACCGAGTTTTCTTATCCTTTAATTCAGGGATACGACTTTTTTGTGCTTAACAGAGATAAAAACTGTAGAATTCAATTGGGAGGATCTGATCAGTGGGGGAATATTGTAACCGGAACAGAACTTATTAGAAGACTCGGGGGTAAGGAAGCATTCGCAGCCACAACTCCACTTATTACCAAAGCTGATGGTTCTAAGTTTGGAAAAACAGAAGGAGGAAATGTTTGGTTAGACAGAAAAAGAACATCGCCGTATAAATTTTACCAATACTGGATAAACGCTTCTGATGAGGATGCTGAGAAATACATAAAGATCTTCACTCTAAAGTCAAAAGAAGAAATTGAAAGTTTGATAGAAGAGCACAGAAATGCTCCTCATTTACGACTGTTACAAAAAGAATTAGCTGCTGATATAACCATAAGAGTGCATTCAAAAGATGATTTGAATACAGCTATTGAGGCCTCAAATATTTTGTTCGGAAAATCTACGTCTGAGTCTGTAGCAAAACTGAGCGAAGAGGATTTTTTAGCGGTATTTGCTGGTGTGCCTCAAGCGGAGGTAAGAAAGGGTAAATTGGATGCTGGTGAGTTGGTTTTATCTGATCTTGCAGTAGCGGAAACAGGGTTTTTGCCTTCAAATGGTGAGTTCAGAAGAGCGCTTAAAGAGAATTCATTTAGTATGAATAAAGATAAAGTTGCAGTTGATATTACCATTTCATCGGACCATCTTATGGCGGGTAAATACGTTTTGTTACAACGAGGAAAGAAGAAGTACTTTATTGCTAAATTCATTTAGCTAACCATTAGGTTACAACCTCTTACGTCGCTGTCGTCAAATCTTCCTATTACCTCAAAGCAGTTGTCTTCATAACTTCTACCAAGATCTTGTGTTTGAATGAATGCGCAAGAATCTACATTGGCAAGGTCGATAATATTAATGCCACCGGTTTTTCCATGACGTACATAGGAGAGTGGATCGGTAGTTTGGCGAACCAATACCTTCATCCAAGGAGGAGAATTAAAAACTCCATCTCCTTTTGAATATGCTTGACTCAATAGCTCAGTCATGCCATATTCAGAATGAATTTTTTGAGTGGAAAAAGCTGAGTTTAATTGCCAGTGTACTTCATCGCGAATAATTTCTTTCCGTTTACCTTTCATACCTCCGGTTTCCATAACAAAGGTTTTAGGAAGTTCAATATGGTACTTTTCTGCAAAATCGAGTAAAGCATAGGTAACTCCAATCAGCAGTGTTTGTCCAGAGAAAGGAGTCAGTAGCTGTTCGGCCAATTCGTTATGATTGTATAAATAAAAACCTCCTTTATTATTTTCATTTTCAGAGATAAAGTACTCAATCATGTCAATTAACGATGAGCCTTCTCGTTCTATATAGCTGGGAAGCAAAGCCAAAACTCGAGTGTCTTTTAGTGCTCCATAAAAGTGCTCAAATGCAGTTTTACAAACTTTTAAATACCAAGATTTTTCAGCTACAAAGTGTTTGCTATTTACACTCCCAGTTGTTCCTGAGCTGGTATATATCACCTCTGGGCTAAATGATCCACAAGCTACTTTATGCGTTTTAAAAAACTGAATGGGAAGAAAAGGAATATCATGAATTGATGTTGGCTTAATTCCTTTTAAAATTGAGCTGCAAAATGCTTTATAAATTGGATTGGTTTCGCTTTGAATAGAGAATAATTCTAAAGCAACTTTTTCAAAATCTCTCTCATCTGAAATCTTGAAAATCTTGCTGCGATTAAAGGTCGCCATGTGAAATTAAATTGAGAATCCTGAGCTAAATTCTAGCCTTATTTTCGGGTGGAGCGCCAATAAGCTCATCCTCAAGTACGGTGTTGTAGAGCAATTCTCCTTCTTCATTTTTGAAAACAACCTCGTACTGTTTTTTCTTTTTTTTATAAAGCTGTTTCTGAATTAGCATTGGTTGATGGTCCGTTTTGTAATAAACAACTTCACCCACTTGGTAAGCATACTCCTCACCATCTGGCAATCCACCAATAGCAGCACAAGATTGTATGATTACAATCAACATAAAAATGGAGGTGCTTCTAGCAAGTTGAATCATAGTGAAATAGCCATTCGTTTGCACAGCAAAGTTATAAAAACACATAAGCAATAACCATCAATTAATACCGATTATTAACAAAGGAAATGGAAATTGCTTTTGTAAGTTTGCGAGTAATGAAAAGATTAGTGCTTTTTACCGGATTGTTGGTATTTGCTTTATTACAATCGTGTAAAAAAGAAACATGCGAAGAAATTGTACCAGCAATATCATTAACTAGTGCCGACCGAACTTCTACTAATACTATTATTAAAATACAGGTTCGCGATTGCGATGGCGATATTGGCTTAGCCGAAACAGATACTGCAGGTAAAAATAAGTACAACGCTTTCGTGGATATCAGGCCGTTTATTAATGGAGCGTGGGCAGAAAATACAGTAAACTATTTGGATTCCACCATCAGGTATCAAATTGATACCGCAGGAGTATTTATTCCAGTAGACACTATATATGATACGCTTAACTTTTATTACCGTGTCCCTATCGTTGAAAACAACAGTATATCAGATGTTTACGACGCTGAGGTTGAGCTTAATGTAATTGCATCGGACTTTGGTTACGATACCTTTCGAATGGAGGTAAAAATTAGAGACCAATCATTTAACGAATCTAACACCGTGGTAACCGACCAAATGATTGTTCGTTGATTGGACAGGCTGTTATTATTAGACCTGAAAAATCTTGCTAATAAGCGTTAATTTGTTGCGAAAAATACTTTAGTTTAGAACTCTAAACTTCACCCTTACTAGAATATGATAGAGTTAAGTGGTCTTTCTGAAAAAGAAGTAGTTGCTTCCAGAGAGAAACACGGCACCAATCAGTTATCAGAGCAATCCACTACTACCTTTTGGGATAAACTAGCAGAAAACCTAAAAGATCCTATGATTATCATTTTGATTGTCGCATTAGTTGTGGTGATCTTTTTGAGTTTTATGGGACATACCGAATGGTATGAAGGTGTTGGGATTGCTGTTGCTGTGGCGCTTGCAACTCTTGTTGCAACTTTTTCTGAGTTTAAAAATGAAGAAACTTTCCAAAAACTTCAAGAAGAAGCATCAAAGATTTTCTTGAATGTATTTAGAAATGGTGAATTACGCTTAATTCCCATAGATCAGATTGTAGTTGGCGATCATGTGTTTCTGCAGCCTGGCGATAAAGTTCCGGCTGACGGTTTTGTCTATCACGGAAGTTTAAAAATTAACCAAGCTATGTTAAACGGAGAAGCTGAGCCTGTTACAAAACTCAAAGGCGAAGCAAATCTTGAAGATCTTGATGATAAGCATGGTCTTTACCGAGGAACTATTGTAGAAGACGGTGAAGGGGTATTGGAAGTTGTAGTGGTTGGGGATAAAACCCATTTTGGAAAGCTTGCTCAAGCGTTACAATCCGAAGACAGAGTAGGGCCGCTTAGAGTAAAATTAGCCACCCTCGCTGATCAGATTGCCAAGTTTGGATACATGGGAGCACCACTTATTGCTCTTGCCTTCATGTTCAAGATTTTAGCCATTGACCACGAAGGAGATTTTACCGCATATTTTGTTCAAGATTGGCACGTGTATCTAAACGATATTATGACTGCTCTAATCCTTGCAGTGATTATTGTCGTGGTGGTTGTCCCGGAAGGGCTTCCTATGATGATTGCTATTGTACTGGCTCAGAATATGCAAAAGTTGCTTAAGAGTAAAGTGTTGGTGCGACAACTGCTAGGAATTGAAACTGCAGGGTCTCTGAACCTTTTGTATAGCGATAAAACCGGAACTATTACCAAAGGTCAGCTCGAAGCGGTCGGGTTTATAACCATTGATGAGGCAAAAGAAAATAATACCAACGAATTTAATTCGATAGAGTCATTGCCCAATACGATTTACGATTCCCTTCAATTAGCAATTCGAGAAAATACTTCTGCGGTAATTAATCGAAATGCAAAAAATGAAAATGAAAGAATTTTAGGAGGAAACTCAACTGAACGTGCATTATTGAAGTTTGTAAAAGCCGATCAAACGGAGTTTAAATCTCCAGTAACAGAAACTAGAGCGCAGATTTTATTTTCTTCAGCCAGAAAATACAGCGCATCTGAAGTGGTTTTGAATAACGGCAAAAACCTTACATTAATTAAAGGTGCCGCAGAAAGAATTCTAGAAAACTGTGGTTTTTACACGGATCTAAACGGAGAAAGAAAAACGCTAAGTAAGCAAGTAAAGGATTCGCTAACCGCTCAATTGGATAAAAAAGCGGATGATGGTGTTAGGTTAATTGGGGTTGCAACTACCGAAAAACCTGCCTCAGAGGATAATATTCCAGAAGAAATGGCGCTCCTTGGTTTTAGTTTGATTCGAGATGAACTCCGTCCAGAATCAAAGGCAGCCATTGAAGAATTGCAAGCTGCGGGAATTCAAACGGTAATGTGTACTGGCGACAGACACGGTACGGCGGTGGCAATAGCTAAAGAATGTGGACTTATCGATATTGAAGACTATGTAGCTATTACTTCTTCGGAATTAGCCAAAATGAGCGACGATGAGCTGAAAACTATCATACCAAAACTCAGAGTGATATCGAGGTGTATGCCAAGTGATAAGACTCGCCTTGTAAATGTGAGCCAGTCGCTTGGGTTGGTTGTTGGTATGACGGGTGATGGGGTAAACGATAGTCCTGCGCTGAGTAAATCTGATGTTGGCTTTGCTTTAGGTTCGGGTACCGAAGTAGCCAAAGAGGCCTCAGATATTGTTATGTTAGATGATAACATTCAATCCATTGCCAATGCAGTGCATTATGGTAGAACAATTTACCGATCGGTTCAGAAGTTTATCACCTTCCAATTATCGGTGAACGCAAGTGCAATTTTCTTAGCATTTATTGGGCCGTTTTTAGGTTTTGAATTGCCGCTTACAATGATTCAGTTGTTGTGGATAAACCTCATTATGGATACCCTTGCGGCACTTGCATTTAGCGGTGAACCACCATTAGAAAAACATATGCAAGAAGCACCTAAAGCAAGAGACGAGAGTATTATATCAAAAGAAATGTGGAGTTCCATTTTGTTTAATGGATTTTATATTGGATTGCTTTGTATTGCGTTTTTAACGTTACCAATTTTTGAATCTATGTTTCAGAGGGGAAACCCAGACGTTTCAAAAATTGTCTTTTTAACCGCATTCTTCTCATTATTCGTGTTGCTCAATAACTTTAATAAGTTCAATGTACGTGTGGAAGAGCTTAACTTGTTTGATCACATCAAAGAGAATAAAGGGTTTATTCGAGTGGTGATTATAATTTTCGTTGTTCAGTTTGTACTTACAGAAATAGGCGGCGAAATGTTTAGAACATTGCCGATGAATTTTAACGAATGGCTCTGGGTGTTTTTATTGTCAATTAGTATTATTCCAATGGATTTGCTCAGAAAAGCAATCTTTATAAAACGCCGTTAAACTACTTCTGCAACTACAAATGTACTTCCGCCTACATAAATTAAATCGGTTGAAGATGCACTTTTCTTTGCGGCTTCTAGGGCCAATCCAACAGTTTTGAAACTTGTAAATGTTACCCCAGCGTTTTCAGAAACTTTAGATAGTTCTTCAACGGGCAAAGCTCTAGCAATATTGGCTTGGCATAAGTAATACTGGGCATCTTTAGGGAATAACTGAAAAATAGCAGAAACATTTTTATCATTCACAAATCCAAGTACTAGATGCAAACGACTGTATTGCTCATTTTGTAATTGAGTAAAAATGTAGCTAAGCCCCTCTTTATTATGTGCAGTATCGCAAATCATTTTTGGATTATTATCCAAAATTTGCCAGCGTCCCATTAAACCTGTATTCAACACTACATTAAGTAATCCGTTTTTTATGTCTTCTTCTGTTATTTTATAACCAGCATGCTTAATGTACGGAATTGATGCTAGAACTCCCTTTTGATTTTTTTTCTGATAAAGACCTTTTAAGTCAGTCGGATATAACTCAACTTTTGTAAGCTCTGCATATGTTATTTGGGCTGATTGTTCTTTTGCTTTAGATTCAAAAATTGGAGTCGTTTCAGCTTGTTTTTCACTAATTATTACGGGAGTATTCTTTTTAATAATTCCTGCTTTTTCGGCTGCAATTAGTTCCTTTGTATCGCCAAGAAACTGTTGGTGATCCAAACCGATATTAGTGATTAAGGAGCAGATGGGTTGTATGATATTTGTTGAGTCTAATCGTCCTCCCATACCTACTTCAATGATGGCAACATCAACCTCTTCTGCGCGAAAATAGTCGAAGGCTAAACCAACGGTCCACTCAAAAAAAGACAAGCCCCAATCGGCGAAAACGGCTTTATGGTTTTCTACGAAATCGATAACATACTTCTCAGAAATTAGCTTACCGTTTATTTTTATGCGCTCTTTAAAATCTTTTAAGTGTGGTGAAGTATATAGCCCAACTTTATATCCAGCCTCTTGAAGGATAGACGCCAACATATGAGAGGAACTTCCTTTGCCGTTGGTACCGCCAACATGTATTGATTTGAAAGATTTGTGTGGGTGGTTTAAATATTCATCTAGGCGAATCGTATTGTCGAGGTTCGCTTTGTAAGCGGCTTTCCCATCTCTTTGGTACATGGGGAGTTGCTTAAAGAGATAATCTAGGGTTTCAGCATAATTCATAGCTGAAGATTTTAGTTCAGTTCAAAATGGTAAGCAATGCTTCCAATTTGCATTTCTGGAGCTTTTGGGTCTGGCTCCCATTTGGTTTTCATTGCCGCCTCTTTAGCTTTGTTTACCAAACAAGGTGCAGTATTGGTGCTGCCTTTTAATTGTAGATTAGCATCCAGCGTTTTTCCGTTTCTATCCACTCTAATACTAATTACCACAATGCCATATTCCTCGCATTGATATGCAGGTTTAATTTTCTGTAAGGCATTGCGATTGCCCAGGTTATAGTTTCCGCCGCCTGAACCTCCAGTTCCGCTAGTGTAACTGTTTCCATCTTTATCTCCGGTCGGTTTTCCTTTGTCACCTGTTTTGTCCGCGTCATCTCCTTCGGATCCACCTTGTTTTTTAAAGGCGTCGTTCAATGCTTTTTTTAGTCTGTCGTCAATGGTTTGTTGTTTTTCTACAGGTTCTTTATCGTTGGTTTCTTCAGTGTTGTTTGGGCTTTCTACTGGTGTCTCTTTTGGTGAATTTTCAGGATCCTTTTTCGGTGGCGTTTCAATGGTTTCGGTGTGATCTTGAGTCAATTCTTGGATGTCAGCAGATTCTGCTGGGTTACTTTCTGCCGATTCTTGTTCTTGTGTTTCTGGCTGTACCTCGCTGGTTTCTCCAACTTGGTCTGGTTGAATTTCGCCGCTGCCTTCAGCGGTGGTTCCGAAGTTCAATAGCATACCACTTTCTGGTCTTGGAATAGGGTAGGTTAGTCCGTAGATAGCAAATAGAATTAAGATTACTAGGTGGATGACAATTGTCCCTACCAAGCCTCGCTTTTTATCTTTTGTATCGAAATAACTCATCTATTTTGCTCTTGTGGCAAGTACTAATTCAAATTTGTTGCGATTTGCAATGTCCATAACTTTCACTGCGTGTTCTAAAGCAACGCTCTGATCGCAATGCAGCACAATACCAGGTTTTTCGGCTCCAGCTATAGCAGTAATTATGCCACTTTCCAACGACTCCGCAGAAACAGGATTTCCGTTTACGTAATACTCAATATCTGGCCTGATAGAAACAGAAACAGTTTGCGGTGAAGTAGTCTTTGCGGCACTTTTAGGCAACAATACCTTTAGTGCGTTTGGGCTCACCATAGTACTTACAATGATGAAGAAAATGAGCAATAAAAAAACAATATCCGTCATCGACGACATTGAAAAACTTACACTAACCTTATTTCTTGATCCTATTGCCATGGCCTGATAATTAACAGATGAAATAAAAAATTATTTTACGGGCTCTTGGAGTAAGTCCATGAACTCTATAGAAGTAGCTTCCATTTTGTGCACCACTTTGTCCACTTTTGCTACTAACATATTGTAACCTACATAGGCGATAATACCAATAACCAATCCTGCAGCTGTAGTTACCATAGCTTGCATAATTCCACCAGAAAGATTAGAGATTTCAACGCTGTTACCAGCCGAATACATTTCGTGGAAAGTATTAATCATTCCAATAACAGTTCCTAGGAAACCTATCATTGGAGCAGCACCAGCAATAGTTGCGAGAGTGGATAAGGATTTTTCTAAATTGTATATTTCTAACTTGCCTACATTCTCGATGGAGGCTGAAATATCACCAAGCGGTTTTCCAATACGGTTTACTCCTTTAAGAAGCATTCTGGCAAACGGTGTATGTGTTTTTTTACATAAATCTTGCGCAGATTCCATTTTCCCGTCGTGAATAAAATCTTTCATCTTATTCATAAACGCTGGGTCTAAAGATTGAGCTCTTTGTATGGCTAAAAACCGTTCAATAAAAATGTATGTGGCAACAACAGAGAGGATACCAAGCGGTCCCATAATGTACCAACCTCCACCTGCAATTAAATCTAACACGGATAAAGTGCCTTCTGTTGGCATTCCTTCGGTTCCAGCAGCTGCGCTTGCAGTATCGGAAGCTACAGTAATTTGAGTTAAAAACGGTTTAATCATAATCTTGTTAATTAAGTATTTAGCCTAACTAACAAAGATGGCGGATTGGATAAGCGACGGAATTATGCCACAGCTTTTATTCTCACATCGAAGTGTTAATTGAAAATCGCACTAAAGCCCAATGAAATAGAAGGCGCCAGCACCCGCTAAATAGCCAACAAGCGCTAACCAAGAGATGTTCTTTAGGTACCAGAAGAAAGGAATTCTTTCCATTCCCATTGCAACCACACCAGCAGCAGACCCAATGATTAGCATGCTGCCTCCAGTACCTGCGGCGTAGGCAATAAAATGCCAAATGGAATCATCGGTAGGGAAGTTAGCCATGTTAAACATTCCCATACTCGCAGCAACTAAAGGAACGTTATCTATAATGGCCGAACTTACACCAAGAAGCATAACAAATACATTGTTGTTCATGGCAGATTGCACAGTTTCACCAAAGTTGAAAACCATACCCAAAGATTCTAAGGCCGCGACAGTCATTAAAATTCCTAGGAAGAATAAAATAGAAGGCATTTCAATTTTTGAAAGCGCCTTAAAGGTTGGGCTTTCTGCATGTTGCCCTTCTTGTGTTCCAATGGTGTTCATGCTGAAGCCTGTATTACTGATTATTTCGGCAATCAATACAATTACTGAAAGAGAAAGCATCATTCCCATGTATGGTGGTAGGTGGGTAACGGTTTTAAATACTGGAACAAAAATGATCATACCTAATCCGGTATAAAGCATTAATGGCCCCTTTGGATTTTGCTTTTGCTCACTTTCTTCTATCTTAAACTTCCCTTTAAAGGCAGGCATAAACCCAGCTAAAAATGTAGGTACTACCATACACAGTAGAGAGGGAATAATAAGCAATTGAAACAACTTAGCCGAAGTTACCTTGTTACCCATCCAAAGCATTGTAGTGGTAACATCACCAATTGGCGACCATGCTCCACCCGCATTTGCAGCAATAATGATAAGACCCGCATACCAAATTCTGTCGCTGTTTTTGCTCAACAGCTTTCTTAAAATGGTAATTAGAACAATGGTAGCCGTAAGGTTATCGATAATTGCAGACAGAATAAACGCTAGAATAGCCATTATCCATAGCAAGGTTTTCTTGTTGTTGGTTTTAATAAATTGTTTGATGGTAGAAAAACCGTCGAAATGATCTACTATTTCAACGATAGTCATGGCGCCTATCAAGAAAATTAAAATCTCACAAGTTTTTCCGAAATGATGTAAAAGAGTTTCCTCCATTACGTGCATTTTATCTGCATGCCCTAAAGTTGTATAGTCAACAGTTCCGCCGGTTCCATCCATCAACTGATGATGTCCGGGATCGAACCAAGAAGTAAATCCATCTAATCCGAATGCAATACAAGCCCAAGCTAATCCTGTCATAAGCAGTGCAGGAGCTACTTTGTCGATTTTTGTAGAATGTTCTAGTGTAATGCCAAGGTATCCTAAAACGAATATGACAAGTATTGCAATTTCCATGTGTTAACTATCTAGACGTGTATTTATACTAATTGGTTGAGTGCAATTTCGAATGCAGTTTTAGCAATTCCAGTCTTAGAATTGTTCTTAGCATGCGTTCTTTCAATTGCTCCTTTAATAATGTTTGAAGTATCACTGAAAATAGCGTCATCGCTCATATCAACATGATCTTCTTGCATTAAATAACAGAATACTCTAGCCATTCCACAGTTTGAAATAAAATCAGGAATTACGGAAATATGATTATCGGTATGATCTGCAATTGATCCGAAGAAAATTTCTGCATCTGCAAAAGGAACGTTCGCACCAGCTGCAACTACTTCCATTTCCGAGGAAATCATTCTATTTACCTGATCCTGAGTAATCAATCTTGAAGCAGCACATGGAATGAAAACCTCAGCAGGAACATCCCAAATTTTACTGTTTACTTCTTCAAATGAAAGCATGTTATCAGCAACTAATTTGTTGCCTTCTTTTTTATTGAATAGTTCGGTTATTTCTTCAAACGAAAATCCTTCTTCTTTGATTAATCCACCAACTCGATCAATAATTCCAACTACTTTGGCACCGCTTTGGGCAAGGTAAAAAGCACCAGCTGAACCAACATTACCCCAACCTTGAACTATTACTCTTTTACCTTCAAGGTTTCCGCCATAAACATCGTAGTAATGTTTTACAGATTCAGCAACACCATAACCTGTAATCATGTCAGCTACCACGTATTTTCTGGAAACATCTGGTGAGTATGAAGTGTCTTCAATTTCTTTAAGTACGCCTCTTCTTAGCTGACCAATTCTGTTAATCTTTTGTGGTTCACTAGGTTGGAAATGGCCATTAAAAACCCCTTCTTGTGGGTGCCAAACACCACAATCTTCTGTAATTGGAATAACTTCGTGGATTTCGTCAACGTTTAAGTCGCCACCTGTACCGTAGTAATTTTTAAGTAATGGAGCAACAGCTTTGTACCATCTTCTTAAAACGCCTTCTTTTCTTGGGTCATTTGGGTCAAAGTTGATACCCGATTTAGCGCCACCAATAGCAGGACCTGCTACGGTAAATTTTACTTCCATGGTTTTAGCCAAGGACTCTACTTCGCGTTTGTCAAGACCAACTCTCATTCTTGTTCCGCCACCAGCAGCGCCACCTCTAAGGGAGTTTATTACTACCCAGCCTTTTGCTTCTGTTTCAGCATCTTGCCATTCAAATACAATCTCTGGGGTCTTGTTTTCAAACCTGTCAAGTAGATCTTTCATGCGTCGTAAAATTTCGCGCAAATGTAAATGATTGCTTCAACGAAAAGGGGGTTTAAAAGGAGAATTTTATGGGTGAATTCTTGATGCTTTTTTGCAATCGATAAACGGGGCTTTCTGGAGTTGTCGCTCTTAAAAAGTATCGTCATTCCCGTGAAGGCGGGAATCTAAAAGCTTTAATTTTTGTAGCTGTGTTTTATTTGTTTGCCTTAGTAAAATCAAAAAGAAAGAGGTTGTTGATTTAGAAATTACAGATATATATCCCCTGCCGAATGGTCATATTTAGCGCCAGTTACAGATGCCAAAGTGTTGGTTTCATTCCTCCATCGTAAAACCCCTAGAAAAGCAAAAATCAAAGCCTCTTTAAATTCAATAAGCTCAGAAGAGGGTAATTCAATTTGAATAGTTGGGTTATGCGCTTTGATGCGCTCCAATAAATACGAGTTGTAACTGCCGCCACCTGTAAACAAAGCTTTGCCATTGCCTTTTAAGTTTTTCATAATCTGAATTGCAGCATGCTCAGTAAAGGTAGCTATGTAATATTCTGTAGAAATAGATGAATTGCTTAACAAGGGAAAAATGTTTTGTTCAACCCATTCTCTGGCTAAGCTTTTTGGAGGTGGTGATGTGTAATAATCGAGCTGATTCAATGTGTTTAGTAGTCTGCTATTTACCGAACCACCTTCAGCAATTCGCCCATCTTTATCATAGGGTGAGCCCAACTTTGCTGTTAGCGCGTTCAAAACGTAGTTTACCGGGCAAATGTCCCAGGCGGTAATGCTTCCATTTTGTTTGTGAGATAAATTAGCAAAACCACCAATATTTACACAATATTCATAGTCTTTGAAAATCAGTAAATCGCCGATGGGAACCAGTGGAGCGCCTTGACCTCCAAGATGCACATCTTGTTGTCTGAAATTACTTATTGTGGTTATCCCAGTAGTGTTTTTTATAGATTTTCCGCTTCCTATTTGAACCGTAATGCCATTATCTGGTTCGTGAAAAATGGTATGACCATGAGAGGCAATTAAATCGACTTGTCTAAGGGTGTTGGAATCAAAAACGTTTCTGATAACCTTGCCAATGTATTCGCCGTAATTGTGGTCAATTTCGTAGGTGTCTTGGTGTTGCTCGGCTTCTTTTAGTTTCCTTTTCCATTCATCGGAGTATGGAATCGTTTCTGCTTTTTCAATTTTGAAATCCCAAAGGTCATTCTTAAGCTCGAATGAACATAGAGCAAGATCAATTCCATCAAAAGAAGTTCCGGACATGACCCCAATTACTTTGTATACATTTTTATCTCCGCTCATCCTAACCAAACCAACAAGATTAGCAATTAAATAAACCAAATGAGGTACTTTTGCGTCCCTAAAAGAAAAATCGAATATTAGATGGAATTTGAATTATCAGAAGAGCATTTAGCGGTTAGAGAAGCAGCTAGAGATTTTACTCAAAGCGTGTTGTTACCTGGTGTAATTGAGCGTGATGAGAATATGCAATTTCCAAAAGAGCAAATTGCCCAATTAGGTGAGTTAGGCTTTATGGGAATGATGGTTGACCCAAAATACGGTGGCGGTGGAATGGATGTCCTTTCATACGCAATTGCTATGGAGGAATTCTCTAAAGTTGACGCTTCTAGTTCAGTATGTGTTTCTGTATGTAACTCGTTGGTAAATTACGGATTAGAGCAATATGGTACTGAAGAGCAAAAAGAAAAATATTTAGCTCCTATTGCCAGAGGAGAAGCAATTGGTGCATTTTGTTTGAGCGAACCAGAAGCAGGTTCAGATGCAACTTCGCAAAAAACAACAGCAGAAGATAAAGGAGATTACTACCTTTTGAACGGGACCAAAAACTGGATTACCAATGGTAATTCGGCTTCTTACTACATTGTAATAGCGCAAACAGATCCAGAAAAAGGACACCGCGGAATTAATGCTTTGATTGTAGAAAAAGGCATGGAGGGTTTTGTAGTTGGAGCCAAAGAAAACAAAATGGGTATCCGTGCTAGTGATACACATACTTTGTTATTCAACGACGTTAAAGTGCCTAAGGCTAACCGTATTGGCGAAGACGGATTTGGTTTCAAATTCGCAATGAAGACCTTAGAAGGTGGTAGAATTGGTATTGCTGCACAAGCATTGGGAATTGCAGCTGGAGCTTACGAGTTGGCTTTAGCTTATTCTAAAGAAAGAAAAGCTTTTGGTAAAGAAATTTCTAAACACCAAGCTATCCAATTTAAGTTGGCAGATATGGCTACAAACATTGAAGCAGCTAGAATGTTGGTTTATAAAGCAGCTTGGATGAAAGACCAAGGTTTACCATATGGACAAATGTCTGCTATGGCTAAGTTATACGCCAGTAAAGTGGCTATGGAAACTACTGTTGAGGCGGTACAAGTGCACGGCGGATACGGTTTTGTAAAAGAATACCACGTAGAGCGTTTGATGCGTGATGCCAAGATTACACAGATTTACGAAGGAACTTCTGAAGTACAGAAAATTGTAATTTCTAGAGGTGTGTTGAAAGACTAAGTCTAGAACTAGACAAAAAATAGGAAAGCCTCTCAAGCAATTGGGAGGCTTTTTTGTCGTCATTAATACATATAATGATTATAGGGATACTTCGTCTCATACACACTTCTGACCATATGATAGAGCTGGTCTTTAAGCTCATTGATGTTGGTTTTGTTGTGCGCCGATACAAAAATGCACTCGGTATGTTCGTTTGCCATCCAAGTTTTTTTAAGGTCGATTAAGGAAATATTTTGTTTGGCGTTTGCGGTGTAATCAAATTCGCCTTCAACGAGCTTTCTGTAATTGTCAATCTTGTTAAACAACAAAATGGTGGGTTTATCGGCTGCGTTAATCTCACTTAAGGTTTTGTTTACCACATTTATGTGGTCTTCAAAGTTGGGGTGACTTATATCCACTACATGAATCAGGATGTCCGATTCTCTTGCTTCGTCCAAAGTAGATTTAAACGATTCCACCAATTGATGCGGCAGCTTTCGGATAAACCCCACCGTGTCCGACATTAAAAAGGGCAAGTTTTCAATTACCACTTTTCTTACCGTTGTATCCAAAGTAGCAAAAAGTTTATTCTCTGCAAAAACCTCCGATTTACTCAACAAAGTCATAAGCGTGCTTTTTCCCACATTGGTGTAACCCACCAGTGCCACACGCACCATTTTTTGTCGGTTTTTGCGTTGTACGGCGTTCTGTTTGTCTATGGCTTTCAGCTTTTCTTCAAGCAGCGTGATTTTCTTTCGAATAATTCTACGGTCAGTTTCAATTTCTTTTTCACCGGCACCACCCCTTGTGCTTGTTCCACCTCGCTGGCGCTCCAAGTGCGTCCACATTCGGGTAAGTCGTGGCAATAAATATTGGTAGCGAGCCAACTCCACCTGCGTTTTAGATTGTGCTGTTTGCGCTCTAAATTGGAAGATGTCTAAAATCAATAAGCTTCTATCGTAAATCTTCTTTTTTACTTCTTTCTCAATGTTTCGGAGCTGAGAAGGGGAAAGGTCGTCATCAAAAACGATAACGTCTATGTCGTTTTCTTTTACAAAGGTGTTGATTTCAAAAAGCTTCCCTTTACCTACAAATGATCGAATATCAGGGTGATCCAACCGTTGGGTAAACCGTTTGATAGTTTCAATTCCGGCAGTTTTTGCCAAGAATTCTAATTCGTCTAAATATTCCTCTACTTGTTCTTCGGTTTGGTTTTCAGTAATTAACCCAACCAGAACCGCACGTTCGTTTACGCCACTTGTTTCTATCAAACTACGCTAGTCTATCCCATGGAACTCTGCTTAACACCAATACCAAAGCAATTAGAAAGAAAAGCGCCATTTTTTTGAATTTTGATTTATCGTCTGTTGCTTTTTTCGATTTGGAGTAGCCAATGGTAATTAATACTATCGCTATAATCATGGTTAATGGATGTTCAACAACCAGAAAGCGTTGATCGGCATTCTTCATCACCTCGCCCATGTTATTTAGTTGGCTAGATGCCGGGCCGATAAAGAAAAGACCCAAACCTAACAGCAATTGTATGTGTGCACTTATCAAGGCGAACAAGCCTAATTTACGATCCCCTTCGGTAAATTTTTTGTTGTTGAGCATTCCAAAGAGTGCTTTCATCGTGGTAACAAAAATTAAAATGAGTGCTGCGTAGGCTATCAATCGGTGTAAGTTTTGTAATGATTCGTACATAATTGTTCTGAATTTGACGCCAAATTTAATGAAGCAAGTTGGATTACATGGTGGTTATCCGGGAAATACATTGACATGTTAATTTGAAAAAAGGAGGGATTCGTGCTAGGTTAATACCTGAGATTCCCGTCTTCCCGGGAATGACGAACAAATATTAATTGCTGATTGAATATCCGTATGTTCTTAATTAATTGAGAATTTGTAACAATAAATAATTCTTTACGTTGCAGGTATTGTTAACGTTAAAAATGGCGCAGAAAATCAGTACTTTTGCCGCCTGATTTTAAGTCGGAAAATTTTTATAATTTAACGCACTTCATTTTTTAAAATTTTTATTCGCCTATGAGACAACTGAAAATCTCCAAACAGCTTACGAATCGTGATTCGAAATCTATTGATAAGTATTTGAGTGATGTTTCCAAAGAGGAAATGATCACCGCAGAAGAAGAAGTAGAATTAGCGAAGAAGATTAAGCAAGGAGATGAAAGGGCTCTTAACAAGTTGGTAAACGCCAACTTGCGTTTTGTTATTTCTGTTGCCAAGCAATACCAAGGTCATGGTTTGACATTAGAAGATTTGATTGCAGAGGGAAATATTGGCTTGATTACAGCAGCCAAGAGATTTGACGAAACAAAAGGGTTTAAATTCATTTCTTACGCAGTTTGGTGGATACGTCAAAGCATCATGCAGGCTATTGCAGAAAACTCAAGAGTAGTTCGTTTGCCGCTGAACAAAGTTTCTGCTATACAAAAGGTAGCTTCTGCATTCTCTAAACTTGAACAAGAATTTGAAAGAGCACCGTCTCACGAAGAGATTTCTGTTTTACTAGAAACAAACGCTGATAGTGTAGGTGACTTAGTTACCTACTCACAAAAGCAAGTTTCTGTTGATGCACCACTGATTGATGGTGAAGAAAACTCTTTGTTGAACGTACTTTCAAACAACAACTCTAAAAATCCCGCAGACGAAATGATGAGAGAATCATTGTGTAAGGATATTGAAAGAGTGTTGGTATCGCTAAAACCTCGCGAAGCTGAAGTAGTAAGATTATCATTCGGGTTGAACGGAAAAACCCCAATGACTCTTGAAGAAATAGCAAATAGCTTAGGGTTAACTCGTGAAAGAATTAGACAAATTCGCGAAAAAGCGTTACGTGGTTTAAGAAAGAAAACAAACTCAAACTTTTTGAAACACTACTTATAGTAGTCAGAAAGAAACTATTTGAGAAAGGCTTCCAGAAATGGGAGCCTTTTTTGTTTGGGGGGCTATTTGTGTAGTTGTCATCTATTTCTTATTACTCGTCATTCCGGCCTTGAGCCGGAATCTCAATCATAAACATAGATTCCCGCCTTCTTGGGAATGACGTTAAAAAAGAAATGGAATGACGCTGAATAGAGAATAATTTGATCACTTACTCAACACCCAAGCACCTTTAAAACCAGCGGCTCTAATGTTGTCTAGTTCGGTAAGTGCCTCTTTACGGTTATTAGTTGTAGTAGCTCCAATGCGGAATAGTCCATTTTTTTGATCTACGATTTGAGCAGGGTAACCTTTCTTGCGCAGCGAAGCAACATATTTGGTGGCATTCTCATAAAACTCAAAACAACCTGTTATGATAAAAAAGCCTTTTGCTTTTCTGGGTGCAAATAAATTTGAAGGTGCAGCAACATCAGTGGAGATTCTAACTGCCGCATCAGGTTGTAATTGTATGGTTACAAATTCTTTGGTGTGCAGCGATTTATCTTCTTCAGAAAGAAAAGAGTGATTTAAATAATTGTCGTTGCCAATTTGTGCAGCCAATTCAATAGTACTTACCGCTTCTGAAGGAACCTCGAATATACTTGCGCTTTCTGATCGCGGATCAAAATTTATACAAACCTTTTCTACAAAGGGGTTTAAATCTGAATATTGAAACTGGTCGTTCCCAGAGAAAATGTTGGAGAAAGTCCCTAGCCAAAAAACATAAAATAGAAACGGAAGCAAGCAAGCAGCAATGGCTAGCTTTTTCCAAGGGAATTTTTCTTCTGACTTCTGTTCTTCCGCAACTGGTTGAATTGGAATAACAGGTGTATCGGCTTTTTCTTCTTTATTGATTACGAGGGCTACAACCTTTTTTGGTTCTGCCTTTTGAATTGGCATTAAAGACATAGCTTCTAAACCAAAAAACTGCATGTCAATGCGCATGTCGCTACTTTGCTTAAAGCGAAGGTTTTGATTTACATCTTTGTAAAATGTGCCGATTTCCGTTAATTCGAACCGACCTTCTTTTTCTAACCCAGTTTTAATAGAAAGCACAAACTCTTTAACCAGCTCAACAGCAGCTTTGTAGTCAATGTTTTCTTCTATGGAAATTTCGTGGGTCAGTAGTCCGTCGTTTTTAACCAATCTCGAATTAAAACCTAAAGCTTTGTGCGGAGGTGAAATCCGTTGATTTATTTTTTTGATTTCGGCACTATGCGGGTTCGCTACTAAACCACCAAAGTCGGGAATAATAACGCAATCGCTTGATAATAAGAGACTTTTTATATGTTTGGTAACCGCTTGCATAATGCAGCAACTAAAGTAAAAATTTGGCTGTATTTAAAGCCGAAAATATAGGATAAACAAAGCGTATGAATCAAATAATTTCAGTAAGAGGATTTACTCCTGAACTTGGTAAAAACTGTTTTTTGGCCCCAACGGCAACTTTGATTGGTGAAGTTGAAATGGGAGACGATTGTAGTTTTTGGTTTAACGCCGTAGTAAGAGGAGATGTAAACTCTATTACAATGGGCAATAAAGTGAATGTGCAAGATGGCGCTGTTATACACGGAACCTTTGAAAAATCTGCTACCACTATTGGAAACAACGTGAGTATTGGTCATAACGCCTTGGTGCATGGTTGCACTATTCACGATAATGTGCTGATTGGTATGGGGGCTATCGTAATGGATGACGCAGTTATCCATTCCAATAGCTTAATTGCTGCTGGCTCGGTTGTTCTAGCAAAAACGGTTGTAGAGTCGGGAAGTGTTTATGCAGGTGTGCCTGCCAAAAAAGTAAAAGACATTAGCCCAGAATTGTTTGAGGGTGAGGTGAAACGAATTGCGGATAATTACTTGAAATATTCGAGTTGGTACAAGTAAACCTATTCTTCAGCGGGATCTGTAGAACTACTATCTCCTAAAGTAGTATCCGGCTTCAGCACCACATCCTTTTCTACTTTAGGTTTCATAAGCTTGTTAAGCTTAGATTGTAATTCCTCCTGAGTAGGCGCATCTTCGCCATTGGTACCTGAGCACGATAAAAGGGTCATAGCTGCCACTGATATTGAAAACAAGATTTTCATATTGTTTACTCTACTGTGAAAAATATATTACAGGTGGGTACACTCCCTATCTGACTTTCAATGTTTTAGTTCAATCAAATATCTTCTCAGTACATCAGTACAAACGTGAATATCCTGAAAGAGAAATTATACGAACAAAGGTATGGAAACTCCACAAAGAAGGTTGGGGATATACTAAAATTCACCGATACCTAATGAACAATGGATTTGAGATAGGTGAGAGTAGAACTACAGTCGATTCCATGATAAAAAAGATGAAAAAGAGAGAATTCATCACTAAAAGAGAGTTCTCACTCAGAAAGTATGTAGATTTCAAAATCAAGTTCTTTAGAAGGTAATCTCAATTTTGACTCACTCAGTTAGGGAAGTGTTGAGGTTAGGAACTTCCAAGAAAGTTCGACCACCTTCAATCCCTTACTTCCCTTTTGAATATCTCTCAGAAATTATTTTGAGAAATTCTGTGATTTTTTAGTGTTTAATGTTTCAGAACCATATTTATTGGTAACCCAAGTGTCCATCATAGGGTAAAACACTTATTCACCCAGTACTGAAGAGGTTCAATTCCTTAAACAGTATTTCATAATGTTAATGGGTTAGACATCAGGTAGTAATCTGTAGGATTGAAATAATATCTAAACATAACGGATGAGGTTTCTCCGGTAGGGTTAAAAATGGTTATGGTATAAGATAGATATGGGGGATTCAAACTGACTGGTCTAATCGAAATCCAATAACTGAAGAATGGATTCATTCATTAACAGATACACAAATCTGTAAGGGGTTTGGTGTATCTAATTCATAATAGGTTATTGAATAATAACTGGAATGTTGAGGATTCACACTACTGTATGAATCACTCAACGATG
>CBFICO010000018.1:11558-30662 GCA_965661115.1 Salibacteraceae bacterium | reverse complement strand
GTAACTGGAAAAGTACACCCCGGATATGCCTCATTTTTTATACCGGTTAGAGAGCAACATTATTGGTCGACCCAACTTGCGGTTACATTAGAAAAAAGAGAAAACGGTACACACATTCGGGGTTTATACGGTCCAAAACCTTTGGTATGGACTATGCTCATTTTCTTTTACGCCATAATCGGATTTGCATCTATTGTAGTAACCATTATGGGATTTGGGATGCAATCTTTAAATAAAGAAACCATTATTTTATGAGCGCTTCCTTTTTTGATTGCCGCCTTTTTTCTATTTATGCCGTTGGGTATTTTGGTAAAAAGAAAGGCTACAACCAAATGGTTACCATCCACAATTTCTTTGAAAAAACTTTGGGTGAAGAGTTTTAACTCTACTTCAACCCAGAAAGCACGTACTTCAAGTTAGCATTTACCTCAGCAGGATTATAAAATGAGTTAGTAAGGTACTTTGGCTTATTCAATAAACCTCTTTCTATCATTTCATTTATTGTAGGTAAATACTGCAAAGATGTTTTTCCGATAAGCAAATTGTCTAAGGGTTTATTGTTTTGATACATCTTCAAAATCTGCTTAAAGCCCTCTAAATACAAATGCTCTTTAGTAAATCCTCCTCCTCGATGAACGCGTGTAGCCAAGTTAAACGCTAAATCTCTTTCTAGGCCTAAATCGGAGTTGAGCAAATCGAAGGTTTCTACAAACGAATCGCCTCTTACCACACTGCGCACTGCAAATACGCGATAGCCAAGCTCTCTCATTCTTCTGTATCGCAAGTGACCACACATCATTTCGCTTAAAACCGCCAAGCCTTCTTGAGTAAGGGTGTTACGAGGTAAACCAATACTAAATACTTTAAGTGGCTGAAGGTTGGAATTCATGGTAGTTACCATATGTACCCCAATTTCGTGATGGCCCAAAGATTTTAAAGAACGCTCGGAGAACATGGCGCCTTTTTTAAGCACAACCGTTTTTTTGGCGTTTAGCACTGTTGCTGGCGATACCACCTTCTCGCTCACCCTAATTTTAAAATCGAAACCGTACTCATTACCCAATTCTCTAAAAAACTTGGTAGCATCTTCAATGCTCATGTTTTTCTCCTCGTGGGTATCCTCAAATGGAGGGCAATACAGTAAAAAACGTGCATTATCAATGTCTTTTTCCGACGGTTCACCAAAATAGCGAAGCGAATTGTACAGAAATTTATCTGTGCCTAAAGTGGAGAGCATATCAATCTTATCCATATAGGCTTGGATGACATCGCGATACATCTGTTGGATGTGAATATCCTTGATGTTTTCTACCGGTATTTCAACAAGCTGACGCTTTAAACCAAGCGTATCTAACTCCAATTGACGGTATTTAAACGTAGGATTTTGTTCAAACCTACTGGCGTAAAAGCGCTTCCGCTCTTGCTCCATGTTTATTGGATTCACGTATTCAAGAATCTCGAAACCGCGTACTAGTTTGTACAAACGTTTATCAACGTCCAGCAATATTTTGTTGAGCGAACCTCCAAGCAATTCCGATTTTCGTTTTACTTTAAAATCGGTATGCCTTTTAATAAACGCATTGGTATTATTGATGATTGCCGTTTTAAAACCTTCTTGAATTGCATCAATTACCTTAGGGAAACTCTCGCCAGTAAGTTCGTCGCAATACACTTTTTTAACTTCTGTAGCTAACACCAATGTATTGCTAAAACGCTCACCAATAAACTGTAACAAATAACCTCTACCGTAAAAAATATCGTTGATTTTAGAAGTGTTTTCAATGTAGGGCAATTCAATTTTCGACAACTCCTTTTGCCACCTTTGAGTATCCTTTTTGTATTTCGGATCAACTCGTTCGGTTCCAATATTAAAAACAGGAGTTTCCCCCTCGTGACGTTTGTAGTTATACGAATGAATGTCGTAAAAAATGCCAGAACCAAACTTAGATTCTAGTTTCTTAGCCAGTGCTTCAATTACACGATAAAAATCGGTGTGCTTTCTTAAACTTTCCGTCTTTTCTTCGGTGATTAGCGGAGCACTCCAAACGTTTTTGCCCCAAGCTTCTTCCATTACTGCAACATCTGGAGCACGGTTTAGGTCGTATTCGTATCGCGAATCCAACCCTTCAATCACCATTGGAAACGAGCGAATAAAATCTACCGTATGTGGGTCTTCCTCATACCAACGCTCGTATTCGTTTAAAGCACATTTATCCTTTAACGGTTCGCGTAAATTCCCTCCATTATGTATGGCTGTGCATACATACGGAACGTACTCTAAAATTTTAATTTTCAGTGAATTATCGGAACTTACTACTTCAAAAAGTTCCTCGCGACCAATCTTTTGAATGATTTGGTCAATACTAAGTTTATGCATTTTCTACTGCCTGTCTAAACATTGCTTTACGCGTAAGTGCAGCCTCTTTATTATGAACTACACTCTCTGCAAAATCTAAAATTTTTGATTGAATATTGGTTCTGTTTAATCGGTTTATGGCAGATATTCCGCCGGGGCTACAAACATTAACTTCAATAAGTCTTCCATTAATGACATCGAGCCCCACCAAGAACAGACCATCAGCAACAAGCTTAGGCCCTATAACCTCACAAATGTTCTTTTCTGCCTTTGTAAGGGTATGCTTTTCCATTGTTCCACCTGCAGAAAGATTAGATCTGTGATCGCCTTTTGCAGGAACGCGTTTAAATGCACCCACAGGTTTTCCGTTGAGCATCAAGATACGTACATCGCCCTTTTCAGCCCCTTCTACACACTCCTGAACAATAACGTAATTCTTTTTATCATTTTGACCCGAAATGTAAAAATCTAACAAGGAGTTGATGTTAGATGAAGCACTTTTTTCAATAACAATAACGCCACTTCCCCCCATTCCGTCAAGCGGTTTCATAATCATCTTTTCAGAGTCCGATTCTTGAATTACTCGCTTAAGGTAATCTTTGTTTTTAGACACGTGAGTTGCTGGAATAATCTCATTTTTCGGATCTGAAAAAGCAGCAGTATATAGTTTGTTATTCGCCTCTCTTAACCCTTGGATATCGTTCACCATAAAGATGTCGTTCTTTACCGAATCTAAGAAATTGAGCGCTAACGTGTCAATGGGAGGATTTGCGCGCCAAAACACAATATCGAATCCTGCAAGTGGTAAAAGCTGTTCTCTAAAACGCACTTTCTTTTTAAATGTCTCCGGTTTACTACTAACCTTATCTGCCTTAATCACCACCTTACAAAAAGCAGAAGTAATGCTGTTTCTTATGGTAAGTGCTCCAGGAGTGGTGATGGCCACGGTATGCTTTCTAGTAGCTGCCTCGTGTATCATACGTAAGGTTGAATCTTTATCTTCAACTCGCTCCCACGGATACATTATAAAACAAACGTTCATGTCTTTTAAATTTAGATATCAAAGAAAATACTTTCTACCCCTCTTTAACAAAGTGTAACAGAAAATTGACGCAAAAAAAATGCGTTCTTTATCTTGCTAAATTTGTGGCTTAAAGAATAAAAGTATGATGCGTATTTTGATAGGATTTATAGGGTTGATTGTTGCAATGATTGTAGGATTTGAGGGAATTGCTCAAGAATACAATACCAAAACGTTTACAGCAAAAAAGATAAACACCTTCTATCCTAAAAAAGCTCAAAGTAAGTATCAGGCGACTATTCAACCAGTTTACGAAGCACCTTACCCATCGGGTAAAAGCTATCAAGAGCATTTAATGAAATTGAAAACGAACTACGCTAAAAATCACCCGGCTAAATATTATGCTCCTAATTACAGTGGTTCGAGAGCTGATGCACCAGAAGTAATTGAAGATTTTGGCACCTACTTTTTTCCTCCTAACCAGCCACCTATGCTACACGATGGCGGCACGCCCAACGACAATTCAATGGCTTTTTCAAATGATGGAATGCTAATTACTTCTTGGAATTCGCAGATTTATGCGCATGATGTAAAAGCGGATACCCATGTATTTAAAAATCACCCGGTGTTAACTACGCTATCCTTTCAGGCTTTTGCAGGCAATTTAACTACCGATAGACCATTTGACCCTAAAATTTTATACGATGTAAATGAAGACAAATTTGTACTGCTATTCCTTAGCGGAAGGGATACGGGCACCTCGAAAACCATCATTGGATTTAGCACAACTAATAATCCTGCAGACCCTTGGAACGTATACGAAATTGACGGTAATCCATTAAAAAACAATACTTGGACAGATTACCCCGCCTTAGCCTTAACGAACAACGAGTTATTCTACACAGTTAACTTGCTCCGGGCTGGTGAAAGTTGGATTGCTGGTTTTTCTGAAACACTTATTTGGCAAATAGATAAGCACTCGGGTTATAAAGGTGATGCTGAACTGGATCTAAAGCTTTGGAGTGATATAAAATTTGAAGGTAAACCATTGAGGTATTTCCGTCCAATTCAGAATGGTGCTGCACCTGCTGGACCTAATATGTACTTCATCTCAAATAGAGGGATTCCGGTAGAATGGAACGATTCGGCAATAGTAAAAAACGATACTATTTTCTTATTGGAAGTTACCGCAGAAAAAGACAACAATCCTCAGTTAAGAGTTACAGCTATTAAAGCAAACGATACCTACCAAACTCCTACGAACGCAACACAAGATAATGGGCATATTTTGTTTACAAATGACGCTAGAGTTTTGGGTGGATTTTTAAACAACAACGAAATTCAATTTGTGGGCAACACCTTGGATAAAGCTACAAACCGTCCTGCTATTTATCATGGAATAATACAGAATGTAAACAGCAGCCCAAGTGTAACTCTAAAAACTATTGGGCACGGAAGTTTAGATTATGGATTTCCGAATATTGCTTACACGGGAATCAAAACAGATAACCAAAGTTCGGTGATTGGCTTTAACCATACTTCGGCAACGGATTTTGCAGGGTTCTCTTGTATTTACTACGATGGAAAAGGTGAATATTCTGCCCTAAAAATGATTAAAGAAGGAGAAAACTATGTTGATGGTATCTCTTGGATTAACGGCGACAGAACCTATGAGCGTTGGGGAGATTATTTTGGTATTCAGCGAAATTATCGCGCTCCAAAACAAGTTTGGCTTAACGGTTATTTTGGACAAAGTGACCGAATTGCAGGTTCTTGGGTAGCGCATGTAAAAGCCCCGTTTGATACAACAGATCCGGACGAAGGAATTGACACGTCGTATTTCCCTTTAAGTCTAAAAGAGTACGAAACTACTGCTCAAGCAAGTGTTTTCCCCAATCCAAATAGCGGCACTTTTACTTTATCGTTTGAAATAGAAAAAGCCCAAAACGTTCGTGTTGAGCTCAATCCTATTGATGGAAGACAAGCCATAAAACTTATTAAAGGACCCGTTTATGCTGGTAAAAACGAATTAAGCTTTAACACTTTTACCTTGGCAAAAGGTGTTTACACGCTAAATATTTTCGGTGAACATGGATTATTAAATAACCAACGAGTGGTTATTCAATAACCAATTTCTTAATCTGTTTTCCTTCTAGGTTTTCAACCTGAATGGCATACACTCCAGGTGAAAGTGTTGAAACGTCTAAATCTGTTTGTTGAGTCTCTTTTTCTGGTATTGAGCTTTGAACTACTCTTCCGTTCAAATCAACTATCGAGATTGATTTTACAACGCTAATACCTGAATCCCAACTTACCGTTACATTGTTTTTTGCAGGGTTCGGATATACGTCAAATCCCAACCTCAAACCACTTTCAATTACACCTTCTGCTTCAAAATCCAGCTCAATTTCAACCGAGTCGCTGCCACAAGGCGTTTCTACCCTTAGATAAGCAAATGGTGTTTCATTAACGTTAAACTGCTGAGTAGGATTTGCAGTAGTATCTGTGTTTCCGTTACTAAACAACCAGTACCATTTATTAGCTCCAGGAGTGGTAGTAGTAAATTCAATTAAACCATTTCCTTTATGAACATAGCTAAACGACGAATTCGGTTTGTCGCTAAATTCTATATCGTCTAGCGCCATATCACTTCTAAATCCATTACCAGTAATTCCTCTAAATCGGATTCTTACTTCCGAACCTTTGTATGCCGTTAAATCAACAATTTTGTTTAACCAGCGGTTTCCTTTATTACCTGATTCAGCCGCAGTGATATCATTCGTCCATTTACCTCCTTGGTATATATCAACATGTAAAGAACCCATGTTTTGGCCATTCATGTTGTACCAAAAACTGAGCTTTGGAGCAGTAGCATTCGTTAAATCAATACAGGGGCTAATTAAAGCCGCTTCTTGAAAATTGCAACTTCCAGAGGCTTCAAGGTAGATGTATTTACCAAGACCATTTCCCAGAGTATGATCCACATTAGGACCTGTGCTATTTGTATTAGTACCTGCAGCATCAACTCTCCAATCAATATCATCCTCTGCACCGTTTTTAGCGTTTATCCAACCATCACTCAACGTACAAGTTGTAAAGCCACAATCGTTTGCGGTGCTACAATTAGTTTCATTTTCAAAGGTGTAGCTGTAGCAAGATGGTTTTGTAATTGTACTCTCATATACCTCAATAGTTGCATTTAGTGTATCGTTCCAACGATTCTGATCGTTAGGGTCATCCATCCAAACTTTTATGTTGTTACTTCCAGCAGAATAGTTTGCTTTTTGCGTGAAGGTGTAGTTTATTCGTTGCCCAGAACCGATAACCCCAATGTAAGTTTCCTTTATTACAGTTCCTCCATTAATCTGCATATACATATCAAGTGCATTAAACTGTGCACTTTCGTTATTTTCAATGGTTACTTCAACGGTTTTTGAAGAGTTCGCAGTTCCACAATCTACAATGGTTCCTGTACCTTGAACAAAATCTACCATTCCAACATCCGCGTTTAAAGGACAATTTAAAAATCCAGGTACTTTAAGGATTGATTTTGTTCTTCTGCTTTTGGTTCCATCGGCAGTAACTGCATCGAGTGCAAAATGCATTTCAACTGATGGGTTGTAGCTCGGCCCGCTAAAAATATACGGCGATGCTGCTTGAGTACCCACAATCTCCATGTACTTCTGTCCCATGGTATAAATGTTATACGCAGTTGCGCCGTTTACACCTGTCCACCTTAATTCCATACTATCTGGGCAGATTTTAGTGATGTTAATTCCAGAAGGTTGTGGAGAAATGGTAAAGGTGTTTGAAGTTGCAGAGTTTCCACTTTCAGTAACTCTAACCATTGCTTTACTAGTAAAAGTATTCGGAATTCTCCATTCGTAAAACCTTGAATTTGCCGAAACTGACCCAGTAATGGTGTTCCAAGTCATACCACTATCTAGGCTATACTCCAACACAAATGGTGAGCTTGCCATTGGCGTACTCCAACGAATTACTTCTTGTTCGCCTGGTACAAAGGATTCTCCTCCCACAGGATATTCCAATTCGATTCCTTCGTCTTCTAGGTAATAAACAACATGATATTTCTGTGGCCCTTGAGGAATGCTTTTACCTTGAATTACCACTTGGTACTGACCAGAAGGCATGTTCAGTAACTCGATTTGCTCCATGTTATTGATATTATCCACACCATTAGTTGCTGGGTTATCTAGAGTATTTGTGGAAGAAATATTAAGTACGTACGGCAGTTTTACCTGGTTTGAAGGATCAATAAGTTTTAAATCTAAGTTATTAACTAAAGGAGAATTGGAGTTTGCAGCTCCCCTAACATCGTTCCAAGCTAACATAATTTTTGCTAAGCGTTTGTTTGAAGGAATTGTAACTTGAACCGTATCCGAATTTCCATTTGAAAGCGTACCATCAAAATGTGATTGATCTTGTATCACTTTAAAGGCCTTTCTGGCGTTAATTCTACCGTAACCGTATTTAAAATCAGGTCCTTTATTCCCCAAATCATCCGCTGTGTTACAGGCGATCGCCTTCATCAAAATAGCATCTGGGTAATTGTTACTGTGCTTTACTTTATAAGCTTGATACAAAACGGCCATAGTTCCAGATACACCTGGGCAAGACATTGAAGTTCCTGTTTTAAAGGTGTAGTCATTTACATCCGTTGTACTCCACACTTGAGTACCAATTGCAGATATTTCTGGTTTTATTCTTCCATCGCGAGATGGACCTCTACTACTACTTCTATTTACTTCGTCTAGGTAAGTTAAGTTGGCAACAGTCAGAACGTTCTTACCAACTTTATGTCCTCCAGTAACATTATACCAACCTCCGTTTGCGGTACCAGCATTTCCAGCAGAAAATACGTGAAGCAATGCCGGCATTTGCTCCGTTTGAATATCTAACTCTCGAGCAAAGGACGTATAACCAGCATTTTGCCCGTTAGAATACGATGTACTGGTAATCTTTATGTCGTGCTTGGTGTAATGATTTGCAATTGAATCAAAACCTGGATATCCTTGCCCTGCCGCATCGTACACATACATAGTAGCTCCGGGTGCCATTCCAACTGCAAGTGGGTCAAGGTTTCCCGCACCCATTATGGTTCCACCTACGTGGTCTCCATGATCTCCGTTATTAATTGTAGTGTATTGAGCACCAATTCTTCCTGCGTAGTCTATATGAGGGCCAACAATTCCGTCATCTTGTAACATTACACTAACCCCTTCCCCGTCTAACTCATTATTGAGACCAGTGAATGGCATAGTAAGTCCACCAATTCTGTGAGCGTTTCTAGCCTTGTAGTTTTCCGGTTGACCTGGTTCGTCAATTGGCTCAATAAACTGTACAGCACTTTCTTCAGCTAATTCCAATACATTGTTAACTGGAACTTGAATTCTTAAAGTACTTGCTGAAGGATTGAAACGAATAAGCTGTCCATTATATCTAATAACTATTTTGTTTACTTTCTCTGCAGGAGTACTTTGAAAAAGAATAAGATTCAGTTTAATATGGCCTTCTGCTATAGCATGTGAAGGATAATTAAACGGGTTTTGGATTTGTGGATCTAATTTTAATTGCGCTGGAACTTGAGATAGAGCAACTACATTATATTGCTCTAAAAACGCTTTTGAAATTTCGTTTTTGATCGTGACATAATAAGCGTTTTTTCCAATATAATCCTCAATCATTACACCTACGGAAGCAAGTAGTTCTTTGTTATTGGCCGAAACCACCTCTTTGAAAACAGCAACACCATAGAAACTTTTAGTTGCTTGAATATTCATTTGATTGAGGTCAACTGTATGAGGAACCGACCAGTCTCCACCCACTAAATGTAGTTGTGTAGTTTGAATTTGAGCTGATAAAAACGTGGGAAGGGTCAGAACTAAAACGAATAACATTTTCTGCATATATCTAAAATCTTTTTGAGCGGCTGAAATTAAGGAATAATCAACCAGTAAAATGTTAAAGTAACGACACCTAAATCAACGTTTTTGTTCTAGAATAAAGAGGAGAGTAAAAGGATAATGAATATTTCAAGGTTTTTACCATTCTGTATGCGATTACCTCTATGTTCAGCGAAAAGAATAATTACCTTCGCGCCTTCATTTTTAGAAAGTAAATAGAAACATGATGTTAAAAAAATTAGCGGTAGTTGCACTAGGAGCAACAACAATTGTTGCTTGTAACGAAGGCGGCAACTCTGCAGGTGGAAACGCAGAATTAAAATCAAGTACTGACAGCTTAAGCTACAGCTTAGGGATAAGCGTAGGTTCTGGAATAGTTGATCAAGAATTAAAAGAAGTTGACGTTAATATTCTGGCACAAGCCATCAACGATATTGTTGGGGAAAAAGAAAAAATTAGCCGTGAAGAAGCCAATCAGATCATTGGAAAATTCATGGAGAAAAGACGTGCAGACAAAGCCGCTGAAGCAGCAGCTGCATCTTCTTCATTTTTAGAAGAAAACGCTAAAAACCCAGATGTAGTTACAACTGCATCAGGACTACAATACATCGTAATCCAAGAAGGTGAAGGAGAAAAGCCTTCTGCTAGAGATCAAGTAAAAGTTCATTATCACGGTACGCTGGTTAATGGGAATGTATTTGATAGCTCGGTTGACCGTGGAGAACCAGTAACTTTCCCAGTTAATGGAGTTATTCCAGGTTGGGTAGAAGCATTACAATTAATGTCTCCAGGTGCAAAGTATAAATTGTTTATTCCTTCAGATTTGGCTTATGGTGAAAGAGGTGCAGGTCAGATGATTGGACCTGGCGAAACACTAATTTTTGAAGTTGAATTGCTTGAAGTAATTAAAAGTTAATAAAAATGAAATTAAAAATATTGACGCTTGCTGTTCTAATTGGCTGTTCTACAGTTGCGATGGCAGGTAAAAAGGACAAGAAGAAAAAAGGAAACAAAAGCGAAAAAGCTGAACTAAAGACTATGGAATTAAAAAATGAATTAGACTCTCTTTCATACGCATTGGGAATAAGTATAGCTAATAACTTAAAGTCACAAGGTGTTGACGATATTAACTCTGCTGCAATGTCGGCAGCTTTAAAGGATGTTTACGCTGGTAACGATACCATTATGAAAGCTGAAGACGCTAATCAGTTCATTAACAGCTACTTTGCTAACTCAATGGAAAGAAAAGCTCAAAAAGAACAAGAAGCGGGTAAAAAATTCTTGGAAGAAAACGCTAAAAAAGAAGGCGTAGTTGTTTTGCCAAGCGGATTACAATATGAAGTTATCAAAATGGGTGAAGGACCTAAGCCTGCTAAAGAAGATAAGGTAACTACTCATTATCATGGTACCTTAATTGACGGAACTGTTTTCGATAGTTCAGTTGAAAGAAACGAGCCGGCTACATTTCCAGTTGGAGGTGTAATTCCAGGATGGGTTGAGGCGCTTCAGTTAATGCCTGTTGGTTCTAAGTGGAGATTGTTTATCCCTTCTGATTTAGCGTATGGCGATAGAGGTGCAGGACCAAAAATTGGCCCTGGTGCAACTTTAATCTTTGAAGTTGAGCTTTTAAGCATTGCTGAAAACTAGCAGTTAGTTAAGAAAGATTAGGTTTCCGTCCTCATAGCTACCGGAAAGGAAATGATAAGAAAGAAAAGGCGCCTTAGGGCGCCTTTTTTATTTCCCAACTTTTTTGAATGCTTTAGGAAGTAGTCCTATAATATCACCAGCAATCATGCTCTCCATACCTAATTTTTTAGCGGCCAAATCTCCCGCCATTCCATGTAAATACACACCAAGAATTGACGCATGCATTGGGTGATATCCTCTTGAAAGCAATGCGGTAATAATTCCTGTTAGCACATCTCCACTACCCGCTGTTCCCATTCCAGGGTTTCCAGTGGAGTTAAAGAACACTCTACCGTCTGGAATACTAATTTTAGTGTATGCACCTTTAAGCACAACAACACATGCGAATCTTTTTGAGAATTCAATTTGAGCAGCTAGTCTAGCTTCACTATCGTCGGTATTTTTAATCAATCGCTTGAACTCACCAATATGAGGGGTAAAAACACAGTTGGGAGGAATAAACTGAAGCCAAGTTTTGTTATCTGCCAAAATATTTATTGCGTCTGCATCAAACACAATGGGAACTTTAGCTTCTTGTATGGTCATTTTTAATGCAGCAGAAGTTTGCTTTGAGGTTCCAATACCAGGTCCAATACCAATTGCATTGAACGGTTCAAGATTTTTTATCGATTCAATTTCTGAAGCTCCCAGGCTCCAAGTCATAGCCTCAGGTAGTGATGTATTTAAAGAAGCAATGCAATTAATTGAAGTGCCAACGGTTAGCAAACCCAAACCAGAACGCATAGCAGCTTTAGCAGCAAGTACTGCGGCTCCAGCTTTTTCCTGACTACCTGCCAGCAATAATGCATGCCCGAAACTTCCTTTATACTGATGTCTGCTTCGGAATTGGAGAATTGGTTTTACATCGTCTTTCAAAACCAAAGAATACGGCGATTCTGTTTCTTCCAAATGTTGTTTATCTAATCCAATATCCAGCACGTACCACTCTCCTATTCTTGCATAATTCACTTTAAAAAAGAAAGATAGTGGAGGCGTTTGAAAGGTTAAAGTTATATCGGCTAGTATGCTTTTTTCATTTGATTGGTTTAGCCTATCCATAAATAAACCACTTGGTAAGTCAATAGCAACAACAGGTTGATTCGGTGATTTTTTGTCGTTTATTGATGATACGATTCGGAGTAAATTGCCTGTTAATGGATTATTGATTCCAGACCCTAGAATTGCGTCAACAATAATTTCTTGAGGATTAAGATCAAGGTTTTCAGAGAGGTTTATATGTTGAACTGTTATCTGTTTTTCGTTAAGTCTATCTCGGTTTATTTCAAAATCTGGCGAACCTTTTTCGGACAATTCAATAATTGAAACTCGAACTGCATAGCCAAATTCGCTCAACTGACGAGCAATTGCTAAACCATCACCACCGTTATTTCCTTTTCCACAGATAATGTGAAATGAGGTTGATTTACTAAAATGTTTTGCAATCCATTTTGAACACTTAAATGCCGCGCACTCCATTAAATCAATTGAACTAATTGGTTCATTAGCAATGGTAAATTGATCCAGTTCTCGTGTTTGTTGTGCGCTAATTATTTTCATTCGTTAGCTCTTTGTGAATAAGCGTTACCTGCTCAATTACAGAAACAGAATTGTCGTTTATAATTACAAAATCAGAAAATTCAATTTTTTTCTCCTGTGACCATTGGTTTCTCATTCTTGCCATCACAGCTTCTTTATTCAATTCATCACGTTGCATTACACGATCAATTCGAGTTTCATCAGGGGCAACAACCACAATTACTTTATCACAAGTAGCATCACTTCCACTCTCAAATAAAATTGCGGCTTCTTTTATAACATATTCAGCCGTTTGATTTGATACCCACGCACTAAAATCTTTTGCAACTGCTGGGTGAATTATTGCATTTAGCTGTGTGAGCTTTTCTTTGTTGTTAAACGTAATATTAGCCAAATAGCTCCTATTTACCTCACCGTTTTTTATGCTCTCAGAACCAAATTGATCAATCACCTTTTTCTGAACTTCGGGATTATTAGTAAATAACTTTTTAGCTCTTTCATCAGCAATATATATGGGAACACCGAGCAAATGGAATAATCGAGAAACAGTAGTTTTACCTGAACCGATACCTCCTGTTAACCCAATAATTTTCATGCTGATTTATTTAAGCGTGATAAAATCTACTTTTCTTGGCGTGAATGAAATTATTTCCACCTGATTGGGTTTACTTATGAGTCTAATATTGAGTAATTTTTTATTCTTACTCGCTTGGTCAAATACTACCTCAAACTTGAACTGTTCTTTTTTAATTTTCTCAAAATCGGACAATCCCACTTTAACCTTTAGTTGAATTTGTTCTGGAAATATCTTTATGAATTTAGCCGTGCTATCACCTACTACCTTCACAGGAACGGTTAACTCTTTTTCAGTAGCTCTATCAACTTTTAATGCAACACGCACCTTTTTAGTAAGTGAGCTAAAATTCTTGGGAAAATCCAATGAAACATCCATTGCAACAGATTTATCCAAAGCACCTAATTCAATTTCTTTGGTACAAATGGAATCCATTCTTTCGATAATGGATTTTGGGCCAGAAATCAGTACTTTTTTTGGCGAAACAGAAATAGAGTCTTTTAGGTAATACTGGGGTTGAAGGCTATAGTCTACAGAAGGTTTTATTGCCAGAATTTTATCAGTAAGTGGATCCGTGTGTATTCGGAGCGAATCGATATTTAATCCTTCAATTTTTATATCCGACGGGATTTCTAAACTGGCTAGGTTCTTTAAACTAGATTTTGTAATAACAACGGAAGAACCATTTGGACGATACTTTTTAATTCCGTCAGCATAATCTACCGAAAGTGAATCGAGACTGCCAAACAAATAGAACGACAGTAATTTAAAACCGAAGCCATTTACTTCAACCGCTAAAAATCGTGGCAATTCGTTTACCACCACCTCTTCAGCAGGTAAATTCTCATACCTTAATGGAAAGTAAATTTCGGTGCTATAGTCTTTTGTAAAAGCGTTTAATAGCCAGAAAATAGTGGTAAGAAAAAGACAAACAAGAAATATAGAGAGGTTTTTACCTAGCTTAATCCCAAATACAATTTGGGCTTTATCATCCGAATGTAGGTTTACCTCATCCACACATTATTTGTTTTTTTCAATCTCAGCTGCAGCTTCTGTTGCATTACCAGCTGAAAAATCTAATGAAATAGCTGACTTTTCAATGCGCATTTTTGCACCTCCGTCAGCCTCTAACATTACTGTTGTTTCGTTAAGGTCTTTTATTTTTCCATGGATTCCACCAATGGTAACCACTTTATCACCTTTAGAAAGTGAAGCTCTAAACTCTTTTTGTTTTTTCGACTTCTTAGCTTGAGGTCTAATAATGAAAAAGTAAAATACGATTGCTAAGGCACCAAAAAAAACTAGGTTCATAGCGCCTCCACCAGAGGCTTGTAATAAGGTTATTGACATAATTATTGTTCTTTAGTTTCTGCAGCGTAAGCAGCAGGTTTAATAATATTTCCGGTTAGCGCTACAACCGTTGTACTAGGTTGAGTGTTTGCTACAACAGAAACTTTTTTGTGTTGTTTACCAGATTTTCCTTCACTATTGAACACCACTCTAATCTCAGCTTCCTGACCAGGTGCAATTGGTTGTCTTGGCCAATCTGGAACAGTACAACCACAAGAACCTTTTGCAGAACTAATTACCAAATCAGCGTCTCCTGTATTCTTGAATTTATAAGTAAACTTTACTTTTTCTCCTTGAGTAATTTCACCAAAATCATACAATTCATTTTCGAATGAAATAACCGGTAATGCTACATCTTCCACTGTAGCTCCACCTGCCTCACTTGCTGTATTTGGATTATTCACTACATCAGTAGATATTTTTTCGCCACCCTCAGAGCAAGAAAGAAAAAGAGTAATTAAGGATAAAAAAGCTATTCTTTTCATTTTGATTTTTGTTTTTATGCGTCGCAAATTTAGCAAAAGCCTTGACCAAGCACTTACTTTAACTAACCTTTATAAACCCTTTAATGCTTTTTAATAAGCCTTTGCTTTCGTAGTGGAAATAGTGTTCTTCTTCAGCCCCAAAACTTTCGTAAAAACGAGCAACATTTTCGTTCTCACTTCCCTCAAAATCGAATATTAAACTGTTAGGTGAGCATTGCTCAATCAGCTTTGAAAGTAAGAAAGGCATGGCTCCCAATTGCTTCCCTTCATCTTCCAATGCGGTAAACAAAAGCGTTACTCTTTTATTCGACTTTACTAACAACGCATAACCTAGCGCACTTTTTTCTTTGGTAACAGCATACAATTCAGCAATGGGTAATGCTGCTAAATTCTCTAAGGCTTTGTACCACGCTTCATCAAGCTTGTAGTTTTTATTGGACTTAAAAATTGAAATAGCGTGACTAATTTCTTTTGGAGAAACTCGTTCAGTTTCTAAACCGCTTTTTACAGCTTTAGAAATATTTCTTTTTAGATTACTGCTAAAACCGTTTTTTAGTTGATCAAAACTCTGGCTTAATGGCAAAATCAGATTTCTCATCCCTGTTTTATCCAGACCAGAAAAATCAAATAGGGCGTCGGATGTAAAATCGATATACTTACATTTTTTCGTTATGAGTTGATCTAATTCTACTAGATCGGGCTCAACTCCATTTATCGAAAAAACACTGGTCCGTTGCAAAAATGGAGTTTGTGCCGCATAAGTTACCCCAAGTTTCTGTTCAATTCTGAGTGGAAATACAGCTTGATAATCTTTATAAACACAGGCTATCCAGTTAACATCTAGGGCATTCAGATAGCCGGTGTACCCATACGGTGTTTCATTTAATGAAGCTGCTACAGTAGAATTCCACAACTCTTCATTAATTTCACTAGGCTTTAGAGATTCCCAACTGCTCATAGTTGCTGTAATTTCTCGCAAAACAATGCTAAGCCATTTTCCCATCCTTTCCAGGGTTCCATTCCACTAATAGAGTCTGAATGCCATACAAAAGAAAACGTTCCATCAACCTCTTTTACACTTTTGGCTATTTCTAAACCCTTTTCTAGCACTGCCTCAAGCTCGCCCGGTTGATAGTATTTATAGGTTGCTTCCATTAAAGAAAAAGGGTGAATCTTTAGGTTAGTTTCCACTTCTTGCTCTAGATCATAGAAATAATATGGAGTGCAAATAGATGCTCTAAATCCAGCACAATCTGGATACCCCATTGAATATTCTGATTTTACACCTAACTCCATTAAGTTTCGATAGGTTTCGGGCAAATGCAACTTTAAAAAATGTTGCCTACTTTTTTGAATAGGATAATGCAGTGTTTTTGAAAGCCGGTCTAACTCCTTTGCTAATTTCTTAGTGCTGTCGTTAGATGCAAAACTTGGGTGCAAGCCAACATCGGAATAATCGTTTACATGTTTCAATAAAGCTTGAAATTTTTGAGAAGTAATGGCAATACTTCTATCGTTTTTATCGTAATCGCCTACCAAAAAGAAATAGGTAAATCTCCAACCAAATTGGTCTTGCAGCTCAATTAATTTTTCAAACACGTTGTACGGATCATCCTTTCTACCTGCAATGGTTGACATTCTGTCTGAAAACCCGGAAAAATCTCTATTTAGAACATCTTTTCCAAACCCCATGATTGTTCTTACCATACCTTTTTCTGCATATGCAAATGCACTATCTACATCAATGGTAGGCTCAATTTTAAAAGCTCTTTTCGGAAACGAAATTGTTGGGAAATACTCAAGCAAAATTTCTTTGACAAGATTTGCCCAACTGTTGATTATTGGTATATCCAAAAATCCAAATTTGTAAGCTAAGCTATTTTTTGCTGCGTACCTACCGTGTTTATCCTTTACATGCGGCAGGTATTCCTCATACCTAGTAGCTAGGTAAAAACTTGCGGCAAACACATCAAAACTTACAGGAGAATCATTCACTTTAAAAAAGGAATACTCACTTGTGGTATCATCCACCGAAACCTCAAATTGCTCTATCCCTTTTTGAAATAGCAGTCCTTGTGGTGTAAAATTTAACTCGCTTTTTGTTGCTTGAAAGTTATATGATAACTTAAGATCGCCTGCAACAAGAAAGTCTTCTTCAAATTGAGTAAACTCTACATTCAAGCCGAGAATATCTCTCAGTATCAAATTGAAAGCAAACTGAACCCTTGGTGTAAGCTTAGTGGAATAAACTAATATGCTTGAAGACATGAACGCTAAAGTAAGCCTTCATCTGCAAAGCTGAAATAGGAATTTTCAGCAATAATTAGGTGATCTAAGATTGGAATATCCAACACTTCGCCAGCACTTTTGAGCTTCTTGGTAAGGGAAATATCTGCTTGGCTAGGCTTTAAATTACCCGAGGGATGATTATGGACAAGTATAATTGCGCTTGCCAATTCGTCTATTGCAGATTTAAAAATTACTCTGGTATCAGCAACAGTACCGCTTACTCCTCCAGAACTAATCTTTATCTTTTTAAGGACTTTATTGGCTCTATTCAAAATAACAATCCAAAATTCTTCGAAATTTAAATCGCTTAAATCGCCATGCATAAGCTCGAATATATCGTTGCTTGAGGTGATTTTTTCTTTTACAAAAAACTCTTGCTCTCTTCTTCTACGACCAATTTCTAGAGCCGCAGCAATGCTTATTGCCTTTGCTTCACCAATTCCATTGAACTCCATTAATTGTTTTAGGTTATAACGTCCTAGCTCAATTAAGTTTCCCTTTGCTGCTTCTAAAACTCGTTTGGCTAACTCAACTGCGCTCTCTTTTCTACTGCCTGAACCTAATATTATGGCAAGTAACTCGGCATCGCTAAGCGCAGCTCTACCTTTTAATAAAAATTTTTCGCGAGGTCTATCGTCTTCTGCCCAGTACTTTATTGATTGTGATTTCTGTTGGTCCATAATATTGGAAACGAAAAAAGCCTCTCCGAAAATACGAAAAGGCTTTCAATTTTGTGATATGTGTGATGGTTTACTTCGTTTCTTCCATCTCAGCATCCTCTGCTGGAGCTAATTCAGCTGCAGCATCTTCAACTGTCTCAGCTGCTTCTTCTAACGCTTCACCAGCTTCTTCCATAGCTTCTCCCACTGTTTCAGCTGCTTCTTCTACCGCTTCAGTAGCATCTTCCATTGCTTCTTCAGCACCTTCAGTTACCTCTTCAGTAGTTTCTTGAACTTCTTCTTTTACTTCTTTCTTTTCCCCTTCAGCACATGCCACAAACAACGCTGCTGACATGAATACCATTAATAACTTTTTCATAATTGAATATTTAATTTGCTCAAATATAATTAGGTTTTTAATAAATTGATACACTCTGCATAACATTTATATACATGAGTATCTTAATTACGTATTGTTTCAGAAAATATAGAGCAAAAAAAAAGTCCTGTAAAGGGACTTTCAAATTCTTTCAATTTCAAACTCTTAAAGTGCAGAAACTTTTTTGGCAAGCTTAGATTTAAGGTTAGCTGCTTTGTTAGAGTGAATAATGTTCTTCTTAGCTAACTTATCTATCATTGAAAAAACCTTAGGTAGGTTTGTTTCAGCAGCTTTCTTGTCTGTTTCAGCTCTTAAGTCACGGATTGCGTTTCGTGTAGTTTTAAAAACGTAACGGTTGCGCTCTCTACGAACTTTAATTTGTCTGATTCTTTTTAATGCTGACTTATGATTTGCCATTCTATTTTTTGTTTAAAACGTTGTAGCCCATAGGAGAATCGAACTCCTGTTACCAGGATGAAAACCTGGCGTCCTAACCACTAGACGAATGGGCCATTTTTGAATGAGAAAAGCTCTTGGATATCTTCTTTTCTGTTATTTCAAAGAATTACTTTTTTCAAAAGCGAGTGCAAAATTAAACAAGGTTTTACATTCACAAAATATATTCTGTCTTTTTTTTAGAAAATTTCATTTGTTAATTGATCTTTATCAAACAGCATTTTAGTTTATGGCCTAAATTTGCAGCATGAAATTAATATTACTTTCTGTTGGGCTATTAGCACTCGGATTTGCTGGAATCGCCATTAAAATTCTCGTTAAAAAAGAAGGCAAATTTGCTGGAACTTGTGCATCAAACAATCCTATAGTAAACGAAGAAGGTCAGCCTT
>CBFICO010000018.1:0-11548 GCA_965661115.1 Salibacteraceae bacterium | reverse complement strand
TTTTGTGGTGCATTGCCCGATGAGCAATGTCAAAAAGAGGCTTAATTTTCTATTAACTCAATATTCTTTTTTAAGCCTTCAGTTTGATAAAACTGATATTCTCCTTCACTTCCCGAATAGATAAAAAAAACATCAACCTCGCCTAAATTTCCTGATTCTATTAATTCGACACTTTTATCTACACCCAACACCATAAATGCTGTTGCATACGCATCCGCCCAAGAACATTCTGATGTAACCACTGTAGCACTCAACAATCTGTTCTTTGCAGGAAATCCAGTTTTAGGATTTATGGTATGATGGTATTTTACACCATCAATCTCTTTAAACTTTCTGTAGTTTCCCGATGTGGCAATTGCTTTGTTTTGCAGCTTAAGTTTAGCTTGCAACTCTCTACCGCCTTCTTCTAGCGGCTTGTCAATGCCAACTGTCCACTCTTTACAGTTAGGGTGTTTTCCTTTGGCAATCATCTCCCCTCCTAGCTCAACAAGAAAGTTACTGATTCCTTTACTCATTATATAATCTGAGATTACATCAACACTATAACCTTGCGCAATGGCATTAAAATCTAACTGAAAAGGATTATTGCTTTGCAACAAAGTGTAATATTCTGGCTTATAAGACGATTGCATAATTTGAGTTATTGGAAGGGCTCTTCTTCCATCGCTTATCATTATGGAATCTAGCTTTAATTTGGTTAGCATTTCAGTAACAGTTGCGCTATCAATATCACTTACATTATTTTCCTCAGCCCCAAGTCCATAATAATCAATTAGTGGTTTAATTAAAGGATTAAATGCGCCATTGGTGTTGCCGCTTACCAGTACAGATAAAATCAAATTCTTGAAAAAGTGATCATCTAGTTTTATACTGTCAACACCATTATTATAAGCAGAAAGTAGGCTTTGTTTATTCCAGTTTGAAAGCGATAGGTCGATTGCTAACAAAACGGAATCGATTGACTCCTTTTTTATGTTTTCATCTCCGTAATAAACAATTGAGTAGGTTGTCCCCTGAGCTTCACCTTTTATAACTTGTTTATTCTCGTTCTTACTTTTTACAGAAGCATTTTCAGTTGCGCAACTGTAGGAAAACAAGGCAATTAAAACCCAATAAAGTACTTTCATAATAACCATAAAAAACCCCCTCCAAACTGGAGAGGGTTATTAAACTTTTTAACCTCCAAAATCATCGAAGGATACGTTTTCTGGCGGTACGCCCCAATCGTCGCACATTTTTAAAACCGCTTGGTTCATCATTGGAGGACCACAGAAATAGAATTCAATATCTTCTGGAGTATCGTGTTTTGATAAGTACTGATCAATTACCGATTGATGTACAAACCCAACAAAACCATCACCTTCGTCTTGCATGTCTTTCATAACTTTCCAGTTATCTTCTTCTAAAGGTTCAGATAGTACCATGAAGAATTTGAAGTTTGGAAAATCTTTTTCTAATGCTCTAAAGTGATCGATGTAGAATAACTCACGTTTTGATCTACCACCGTACCAATAAGTAACTTTCCTTCCTGTTTTAACAGTTCGGAATAAATGGTACAAGTGAGAACGCATTGGAGCCATACCAGCACCACCACCGATGTAAAGCATTTCAGCATCAGTTTCTTTGATAAAGAACTCACCGTAAGGACCTGATACAGTTACTTTATCACCTTTCTTACAATTAAAAATATACGAAGAGGCTATACCTGGATTTACATCCATCCAACCGTTTTTAGCTCTATCCCATGGTGGAGTAGCGATACGAACGTTTAGCATAATTCTTCTTCCTTCAGCTGGGTAAGAAGCCATTGAATATGCACGCTCTACCAACTCGTCATTCTTCATTTGCAATGGCCATAAGTTGAACTTATCCCATTCCATTTTAAACTTATCTGGCTCACCTGGGTGTTCTTCAGGGTGAGCAGTGATATCAATATCTTTGTAGTTAACTACCGTTTTAGGGATTTCAATTTGGATATAACCACCCGCCTTGTAATCCATATCCTCTGGTAACTCAACAATAAATTCTTTAATGAAAGATGCCACGTTGTAATTCGAAACAACTGTTGCTTCCCATTTCTTGATACCGAATACCTCTTCTGGAACTTCGATATCCATATCTTCTTTAACCTTTACTTGGCAACCTAATCGCCAGCCGTCAGCTATTTCTTTTCTAGAAAAATGTGGCTCTTCTGTAGGTAGAATAGAACCACCTCCAATGTGAACTTGACATTTACACTGAATACAGGTTCCACCTCCACCGCAAGCAGAAGGAAGGAAAATTCCAGAATTACCTAGTGTTGAAAGCAGTGTGCTACCACCATCAACTGTAACTTCTTTTTCACCATTAATTTTTAATACTACTGGCCCTGAGGACGAAAGTTTAGCCTTTGCAAATAATAATAACGATACCAACAAAAGGGTAACGATTAAGAATATTATAATAGCTGCTATTAACGTAGTTCCCATTTTATTCTAATTATCGATGATTTCTTAAAGTTCAATTCCCATAAAACTCATGAATGCTATACCCATAAGTCCAGTAATTATAAATGTGATCCCCAATCCTCTTAATGGAGCAGGGACATGAGAATATCTAATTTTTTCTCTGATTGCAGCTATAGCAACAATTGCTAAAAACCAACCAACACCAGAACCTAATCCAAATGCTGTTGCTTCACTGATGGTAGCATATTGTCTTTCTTGCATAAATAGTGCACCACCTAAAATTGAACAGTTTACTGCAATAAGAGGCAAGAAAATACCCAAGGCACCATAAAGAGCTGGAGCAAATTTTTCTACAATCATTTCAACTAATTGAACCATTGATGCAATTACAGCAATGAACATAATGAATGAAAGGAAACTTAAATCTACTGTTGCGTATTCTTCTCCTAACCACACTAGTGCGCCTTCTTTAAGCACGTAGTTTTCTAGTAAGTAGTTAATTGGAACAGTAATACCTAAAACGAATATTACTGCCGCACCAAGACCAACTCCTGTTTTTACTGTTTTCGATACAGCCAAGTATGAACACATACCAAGGAAGTAGGCAAAAATCATGTTGTCAATGAAAATGCCTTTTACGAATATGTTTACTAATTCTGTCATGTCTCTTGTCTTAATTCAAATTAGTGTGATTCAATTAAAGCAGTATTCTTAGAACGCTGAATCCAAATAATAATACCAACAATTATCAACGCCATAGGAGGAAGAATAATCATGTTGTTATTCATATATCCCATACTGTAAACTGCGTCTGGAATAATTTGAATGCCAAATAATTTACCAGCACCAAAAATTTCTCTTACGACTGCTACTGCAACAAGTACCCAACCGTAACCAAGAGCATTTCCAAAACCATCTAATAACGAAGGCCAAGGTTTATTTCCTAAAGCAAAAGCTTCTAAACGCCCCATGATAATACAGTTAGTGATAATCAATCCAACAAATACCGAAAGCTGCTTACTTACATCGTAAACAAAAGCTTTTAATACTTGGTCAACTAAAATTACCAGTGCCGCCACTACAACTAACTGTACAATGATTCTAATTCTATCAGGAATACCGTTTCGCATTAATGAAACGATAACGTTACCAGCCATCATTACAAACATTACCGAAATGGTCATTACCACGGCATTTTTTACCTGAGTAGTAATTGCCAATGCCGAACAAATCCCTAAAACCTGAATGGTTATTGGGTTGTGATCGTTTAATGGATCTTTTAAAAGCTGAGTATTCTTCTTTGAGAATAACGGCTCTTTTTCTTGTACTGCTACCTCTGCCATGTCTTAAGAATTTACTTGTTCGAAATAAGGTTTGTACACCTCAAAAGTTCTTATAATCATTTCCTCTACTCCCTTAGAAGTAATGGTTCCTCCAGTAATACCATCAACGCCGTAGTTACTAGCATCACCTCCGCCACCTTTGAATACTTTAATGGCAACTTCACCATCTTTATAGATATTGTCTCCAGAGAACTGACCTTCGAAAGAAGTTTCTTTTATTTCTGCACCTAATCCGGGAGTTTCAGTTTTGTGATCGAAGTTTGCACCGAAAATGGTATTCAAATCCGACTCTAAAGAAACAAATCCCCATACTGGACCCCAAAGACCAGTACCTACCATTGGTACAACGTATATTTTCTCGCCCTCTTTCTCGCAAACAAAAAGTGGATAACGCATTTCATCAGCTTTACGTGCCTTAGCTTTTAGCTCTTTGTATTGTTTTTTAACGTCAACACTAAAAGCTACATCACCTTCAACAACTTGACCTTTTGCATCAATTACAACTTGCTCCACAACATACTTATCAAACAATTCAGCTGCTTGATCTCTACTTGTTTCGATATTAATAGAAGAAAGAATGTTTTGTTTTTTCTCGAGCTCAACATTTTTTGCTTGGTATGGTTTTAAACCCATTGCCGCAATTGCCAACAACGCGCCTACAACAACTACCATTACAACAGCAAAGCCAAATGTGTATCCGTTACTATTTTTATCTAATCCCATAACTAATAATATTACGCTACTGCTTTAGCTCGTTTTAGACGTTTATTAATATTTCCTTGAACCACGTAGTGGTCAATCATTGGTGCCATTACGTTCATGAAAAGAATTGCCATCATAATTCCTTCTGGATATGCTGGGTTAAACACTCTAATCATAATTCCAAGCAATCCGCAGAAGAACCCGTAAATCCATTTACCAGTGTTAGTTTGAGCCGCACTTACAGGATCTGTTGCCATGAAAACCATCCCGAAGAAAAAGCCTCCTAACATTAACTGATGGTGAGCAGGGATTTCCATGTAAGAATTAGCCCCCCATGCGTTAAAGATCATTCCCATTACGTAGCCACCAATAAGCATTGACAACATAATTCTCCAAGAACCAATTCCAGAAGCAATAAGAACTACAGCACCAATCAAACAAGCAATTACAGAGGTTTCGCCAATTGAACCTGGGATAATTCCGATGATAGCATCCATGTATGCTGGAACTCCAGCAATACCTTGCTCAACTGCATTACCCAAAGCTGTTGCGCCTGTAAAGCCATCTACCGTTGCCATACCATCTGTTGCAACCCATACAGAGTTACCAGACATTTTTGTTGGATATGCAAAAAATAAAAATGCTCTTGCCGTAAGTGCTGGGTTTAGTATATTCATTCCAGTACCACCAAAAACTTCTTTACCGAAAACTACTGCAAACGCTGTAGCAACAGCAACCATCCAAAGCGGGGTTTCAACTGGCATAATTAGCGGAATTAGCATCCCCGACACCAAGAAACCTTCCTGAATAGAGTGTCCGTTTTTGATACAAAACAAGAATTCTATTCCAAGACCAACTCCATACGAAACAATAACGAACGGAATAACTTTGAGCGCTCCATAAAGGAACATTTCCATTAACGGAGTTTCAGGTTGACCAACAGCAAGAAAATGCTGGTATCCAACATTGTACATTCCGAACAATAAACATGGAACTAAAGCAAGAATCACAGTAACCATGGTTCTTTTTAAATCGATTCCATCTCTAATATGTGCACCTTTTGAGGTAGCATGACCCGGTACAAACAAGAAAGTTTCAAAACCATCAAGTACAGGCCAATATTTTTCGAGTTTTCCACCCTTTTCAAATGGTGGTCGGACGCTGTCTAATATATTTTTTAAGAACTTCATAATATATAATTGCAATTAGCTCAACTCTTTTTTAATTAAATCAAGACCGTTTCTTACAATCTCTTGAGAGTTTATTTTGGAAGTACAAGCGAACTCGCACAACGCAAAATCCTCAGGAGCAACTTCATAAATTCCAAGATTTTCCATTTGCTCAATATCCGAAACCATTATTGATTTCAATAATTGAACAGGCAAAATATCGAAAGGGAACACTTTTTCGTATTGACCAGACATTACAAAGGATCTTTCTTCACCGTGCAAACTAGTACCTAAATTGTAATTCTTTGATGGCATTGCCCAAGAGAAAAATGTTTTTGATAATGAAAACTTATCAAAACCAGGAGCTAACCAACCAAAAAACTCTGGCTCTTTATCTTCTCTGATTGCCGTAATATGGTGACTGTAATATCCAAGGTAACCTTCAGCAGAAATTTGCTCACCAGTAAGCACGTTTCCTGAGATAACTCTAGCACCTTCGTTTGCATGAGATTTTACAATATTCTCTGCAGAACCACCTAAAGTTACCGTGTAATATTGAGCAGATTTTGCTTCCGCACCAGAAAGAGCAACGGTTCTGGTATTTTCAATCTTACCGTTGTTCAGGAAATGTCCAATTGCAGCTAAATCACAAGCATTTACGCTCCAAACTACTTCTCCTTTGTTAATTGGATCAATATGATGAACTTGAACACCTACGTTACCTGCTGGGTGAGGACCATAAATTGAGTGTAGCGTACAATTGTTAAGGGAACCAAAAACTCCTTTATCACCTCTGGTAACAATATTTACCGCACCTGAAGTAAGTGTATCTAAAGCGTCAACTCCTGCTTGCAAATCTTTTGCTCTATCCTTTAAAACGAAGTTATAATCTGGAGCTAGAGGAGCAGAATCAAAAGCAGAAATGAAAATTGCTTTAGGCTCTTGCGTTGCATCAGCTATTACATCAAAAGGACGTTGCTTAATAAACGCCCATTGACCTGAACTTTGAAGCAACTCAACAACCGCTTCTTTGGTGTCAATTTTTGATACATCGTACGATTCAAACTTTGTTTCCTTATCGGCTAAAACTCTCACCTCCAAAATTCGACGCTTTGCACCACGAACAATCTCAGCCACTTCGCCAGAAACTGGAGAAACAAACTTTACATTGTTGTTGTTTTTGTCGTGAAATAATGGGGTTCCTGCCTTAACTTCATCGCCTTGCTTCAGTTCCATTTTTGGAATTACTCCATGGAAATCAGCTGGCTTTAACGCGGCGGTAGCTGACTCAATAGAACCAAGCTCTTTTTTAGCTTCTCCTACTAGTTTAATGTCAACTCCTCTGCTAATCTTGACGTTTTTTGCCATCTATGATACGTTTATTACAGACCGAAATTTCGCGCAAATTTAGTTTATATATCCACTTGAACATTTGATAAAACTGTTTCGATAAATAGACATTTTAAACAAATTCTCATACAATAAAAATCAAACGCATAAAACACACAAATCCAAACACTTAAATATTTAACGCAAAAGGGATGTTTTATAATTTAGAATCGTTCTAAATAAAATTATAGGTCAAAAAAATACCCGATACCAAAAGCAACGGGTATTTAAAGTTATTATGGTCTTATGCTAAAACCTGCTTTACCTTATCAGCAGCTTCTTGCAATACGATAGCAGACTCAACCTTTAATCCACTCTCGTCTATAATTTGTTTTGCTTCTTCAGCGTTTGTTCCTTGCAACCGCACTATGATAGGAACCTCAATGTTTCCCATATTTTTGTATGCGTCTACCACTCCTTGAGCAACTCTATCACAACGCACAATTCCACCAAAAATATTTACCAAAATAGCTTCAACATTAGGATCTTTTAGAATCATTCGGAACGCTTTTTCAACTCTTTCAGCATCTGCAGTACCACCTACATCCAAAAAGTTTGCTGGGTTACCACCAGATAATTTAATGATATCCATGGTTGCCATAGCTAAACCAGCACCATTTACCATACATCCCACGTTTCCGTCAAGCTTCACGAAACTCAATCCTGCTTCACTTGCTTCAACTTCTGTTGGGTCTTCTTCGTTTAAGTCGCGCATTGCAGCGTAATCTGGATGTCTGTAAAGGGCGTTATCCTCCAAGTTTACTTTAGCGTCAACCGCTATAATTCTATCATCAGATGTTTTAAGCACTGGGTTAATCTCAAACATTGCAGAATCTGAACCTACATATGCAGCATATAACCTGGAAATGAATTTTACCATTTCCTTAAATGCTTTGCCGCTCAATCCTAGGTTAAACCCAATTCTTCTTGCTTGAAAACCTTGAAGACCGACTCTAGGGTCTACTTCTTCTTTAAATATTCTATCTGGAGTTTCTTCAGCAACTGTTTCAATATCCACTCCCCCGTCAGGAGAATACATAATAGTGTTTCTACCCGTTTCACGATTCAATAAAACTGACATATAAAATTCTGCAGTTTCTGAATCGCCTGGATAATAGACATCCTCCGCAATTAAAACTTGGTTCACCAATTTACCTTCTGGGCCAGTTTGGTGCGTAACCAATGTCATTCCCAAAATTTGATCAGAAAGTGATTTAACATCTTTCAAACTTTTAGCCAACTTAACGCCACCGCCTTTACCGCGACCACCAGCATGTATTTGAGCTTTTACTACCCACCAACCGGTTCCAGTTTCTTCTGATAATTGCTCAGCTACCTTTACTGCCTCTTCAGGTGTTTTTGCAACAATTCCTCTTTGTATAGCAACTCCGTAGCTGCTTAAAATTGACTTTCCTTGATATTCGTGAATGTTCATTTTTGTGCTTTGAAAATTGGATTTCAAAAGTATAGTATTGATGCCATTCTATAATCAGTTGTTTACAGTTTTATAAAGTCCTTTTTTGATTCATTAACCTAAACACTCTTTTATACAAATTCTTTATATTTACTGACCTGAAAAACATATAGTTGTGAGAGATTTAATTGTAGCCCTTGTAATATTTCTGATAAGCTTTTCTATTTCTGCCACCGAAAAATCAGAAGAATTTAGAATTATTGGTCCAAGCGATGCGGTTTGCGTCGGAAAAACAATAACCCTAGAGGCGTCAGGCCCTTCTAATGCAGGCTACGAGTACTACTGGTATCCAGCAGATAAAGTTGTTTCACCTTACTTAAAAAAGACTGATTTTATTCCGACAGAAACAACGACCTTATTTGTTGTAAAAACCGCTTACGGAAACTATAACGACTTAGACACGGCATACATTACCATCAAAGTAAACGAACAAGAAATTGAAGTTTATGGACCTGATTTCGTTTGCTTGGGCTCTTCAGCTAGTTTAGAAATTGCACCTTATTATTCTAATCCAATTTGGTCAACTGGAAAGAAAAAAAATCAGATTGTAGTTACTCACCCAGGAATATACTCTGTAAAAGCTCATGACGGTTGTACGCTTGTAAAAGGCAGTCAGTACTTAGACAGTAAAACAGAACCTTTGAGTAGAATTATGACCAACAGAAGTACCGATTTATGCCCTGGAGATCAAATTGAATTGCGTTCTTTTAGCGCGGTAAACCCAAGCTGGTCAAATGGTTCAAATTCAAGAAGCGTTGTAGTTAAAAACGCTGGCACCTATACCCTTCAGAATGGTAACGAATGTGGTATTGATGAAACAGATATTAAAATAAATATTCACTCTGTTACTGCTGATTTTATACCATCCGCTACCGAATTGCAAATAAGTGAAAATTTAGATTTATTCAATCACAGTAAAAGTGGTGTACGTTACGAGTGGTATCAGAATGGTGAGTTATTTTCCAAAGAGAAAAATGCTAGCGTAAAGTTTCAGCTAGAGGGAAATTACAAGATTGAGCTACATTCATTTAATGAATATGGGTGTAAAGACATTATGACCTATCCTAGCATTGTGGTTGTGAATCAGTTTGAAGCCGAAACCGAAAGCAAACAAGACATTATTTTTCCAAGTGCATTTACGCCGAATGGAGATGGTAAAAATGACGTATTCCAAATTTACACTGGAGACATAAAGAATTTAGACGTGACAATTTATAACCGATGGGGACAAGTGATTTTTGAACAAATCAATACCACAGAAGTATCTTGGAACGGTACCGATTTAAATGGAAACAAATTAGAACAAGGGCAATACGTAATCAATTACAGTTACATAAATAAGTTTGGTGAGCCCATCGCTAATAGCTCCACGGTAAATATTTTACGATAGATTACTAAACGCGTAGCACAAAATGCTCTTTTTCAATATCCTTTCTAAAGAAGAGGAAACCCTTGTGAAATAAATCTATACTAATGGAAACTTCGGTAGAGTTGATTATCTCCTCCCACGCTTTTTCCATGCCTGCACTCCAATGAATATCATCAACTATTATTACGGCGTTTTTATTTAGGTGAGGCAGCAAAGAATTAAAGTAACTAACGGTTGCTTCATAAGTATGATTCGCATCCATAAACACTAAATCAATAGCAGCAGGATGTGTTTCTAGAAAGGTAGGTAACTCATCATCTATATTACCGGCTTTAGAAACAATATTTTTCAGCTTTAAACTATCCCAACCTCTTTTGGCTACCTCTAATAACTCCTCGTTTCCCTCAAAGGTGAAAACGGTGGAAGATTTGCTCGCTGAAGCTAAATACGCAGTGGACACCCCCAAACTGGTTCCGAACTCTACAATTACTTTAGCATTAAAATAATTAACCAAACTAAATAACCACTCCGATTGATAGGGTGGCGTGAGACTTCTATTTGCGATTTGCTTAACGGTTCTAGCAGCTTTTAACCTTGAGCCGGCTCCCAAGTTTTGTTCGTTGATAATGGTGGCATCTTCTAATAGCTGATCTCTCCATTCTTCAATTTTTCGATAGGCATAAAATGGCGGTTGCTTTCGAAAAACATCTTCGATTAACCGAAAAACAAAAGGTGAATGTACCCTATATCTTGTCTTCGATTTCTTTATATAATCGAAATAGCGTAATGCTAATTGTATGGAAGAATAGGGTTTCACGACACGTTAATAAAAAAGAAAACCTCTCCAAATATGGAAAGGTTTTCTTGACATTTATCTTCTAGTATTAATCCTCTTTACCAAGCATTTTTGCTGTAATTCCGGTTGAAGAAAAACCGCCATCGTGCATTAGGTTTTGCATCGTTACCATTCTGGTTAAATCTGAGAACATAGCAATACAATAATTTGCACAATCTTCTGCACTTGCGTTTCCGAGTGGCGACATTTTATCAGCGAAGTCAATAAAATCATCAAAACCTTTTACCCCAGAACCAGCAGTAGTTCTTGTAGGAGATTGACTAATTGTATTTACTCTTACGTTTTTAGCCGTTCCGTAGTGGTAGCCGAAGCTTCTTGCAATAGACTCCAACATTGATTTAGCTTCGGCCATGTCGCTATAATCTGGGAAGGTGCGTTGCGCCGCAATGTAAGTCAATGCCAAGACTGAACTCCACTCATTTAAAGCATCTAACTTCATAGAAGTTTGCAACACCTTGTGAAATGACAATGCTGAAACGTCCACCGTTTTTTGGAAAAAATCGTAATTTAAATTAGTATAAGGTCTGCTTTTACGCACGTTTGGAGACATTCCGATAGAGTGTAAAACAAAATCTAGCTTTCCACCTAGCTTGTCCATAGATCCAGAAATTAAATTCTCTAAATCTTCCATAATGGTAGCGTCTGCTGGAATAATTTCCGCATTGCATTTTTCTGCCAACTCATTAATTTTTCCCATGCGCATTGCAATGGGTGCATTGGTTAAAGTAAACGAAGCACCTTCTTCCGCAGCGCGTTCTGCCACTTTCCATGCAATAGAGTTTTCATCTAGTGCTCCGAA